>JBAZRS010000606.1:0-3540 GCA_041662825.1 Victivallales bacterium
TTTTAGCTCTCGAACCAAAACTAAATCCGGATGTCGCCGGCGGACTTTATGCACCGCACGGCGGAGTGGTGGAGCCGTACCGTCTTGTCTTTTCCCTGGTCGAATCTGCAATCCTCAACGGAGTGGAATTCATCAGAAACTTTGAAGTTGAAAAAGCCTCCTTTGACGGTTTCATGCACAGCATCGTATCGTCAGACGGCGACATGATAAAGTCCTCTGTTGCAATAAACGCAGCCGGACTATATGCAGACAGGATTTCAGAAATATTCTCCGCCGAACAGTTCAAGATACATCCGCGGAAGGGAGAGGAATTCCTTCTTGACAGGAATTCTCACGCATACCCTGTAAATGTGATATTCCCGGTTCCGGCAAAGGAATCAAAAGGCATGCTTGTGATTCCCACGGTTGAAGGAACGGTGATGATTGGCCCCACGTCAGAGCCTGTTCAAGATAAGGAGGACAGCTCCACTTCCTACAGGAACATGGAAAGGATTTTTCTTCAGGCGTCAAGGATGATTTCCGGTGTTTCCAGAAGAGACGTCATCAGCTCATTTTGTGGACTGCGCCCTGTATTGGAGAATGAGGATTTCTTTATAGGGAAATCAAAGAAGGCCCCGAATTTTATCCAGGTTGCGGGAATACAGTCGCCGGGTCTGACCGCAGCTCCGGCAATAGCGGAATATGTTGCCGGAATACTTGCGTCGGAATGCAATATGGGACTGGAAAAGAAAAAAGACTTCGTTCCGACTCTTCCACGGAATGAGCGTGTATATGGAATGAGCCCTGAAAAGCTTGACGGGCTGATAAACAAAGATCCCGCCTTCGGAAACATTGTCTGCCGCTGCGAGCAGGTTTCCGAAGCAGAAATAGTGGATGCCGTGAAAAAAGGCCATGTCACCCTTGACGGAATAAAATTTTACACCAGGGCCGGGATGGGCAGATGCCAGGGCGGATTTTGCACATACAAAATTTTGAAGATAATCTCCCGGGAGACCGGGATTCCGATTGAAAAAATAACCCGTAAAGGCGGGAAAAGCCTTGTGACCGGAGAAAGGCTTTCCCCGGAACTTTATGAAAGATCCATTAGTTCCTTATGAAAATTTATATCAAATGTTTTTGCGATGTTTTCTTGGCAGTAGCACAGTCCGCCGCGGCGGATTGCCTGTGTGGTTTCGGGCGTCTCGCCCGTTCTGATTAAATTAGGATGCCAAGGACCGCAACTTTTGAACAATCGGACAATCGAATGACGAAGGGAAATTAATCAGCATCTGACTGCGGTGAGCTCAGTTTTATAATAATGAAACCGCCAAGAAAAGAACACGCTGAAGCCGTGAACACCAACGGCGGTTTCAAGAGAGTCGTCAGCAGTCAAACGGGGCAGAAGTGCGATAATCTTGTTGGTGTTCACGGCTTCAGCGTGTCCTGGTATTTATATTGGATGCAACTTTGAAATTACTATACGTAAAGTAAGACTTGATCATTACGCTTTTTACCGGCCTTTATGGATTTTCTGTTTTGGAGGACTTGAAATGATCTGCAAAAAATATGATGCTGTCATAATTGGCGGAGGCGCGTCCGGGCTTTCCGCAGCCCGCCAGATATCGGGCAAGGGTTTTTCAACGGCAATAGTCGAACGCGAGAAATGTCTTGGCGGCATACTCAACCAGTGCGTCCATGCCGGATTTGGCCTGCACAGGTTCAAGAGCGATCTTACGGGACCCGAGTATGCAGAAAAAGACATAGAGCTGCTGTCCGGCCGGAATATCGATGTTTTTACGGGGACAACGGTGTTCGATATTAAATCTGAAGGCGGAAGCAGGATTCTGTATGCCTCTTCGGTGAAAGGTGTTATGAGATTAGAGTCCCGGGCAGTTGTTCTCGCGATGGGATGCCGCGAAAGAAACCGGGGAAATCTCGCCATAGGTGGATCCAGGCCAGCAGGGATCATGACGGCAGGCCTTGCACAAAGACTTCTCAATATCGACGGGTATCTGCCCGGGAAAAAGGCTGTGATAATAGGTTCTGGCGACATCGGTCTCATAATGGCTAGGCGTTTGACTTGGTCCGGCGCAAAGGTAATGGCCGTAGTTGAGATACTTCCTTATCCGTCGGGGCTTGCCAGAAATATCGCCCAGTGCGTGGACGATTTCGGAATACCTCTGCTCTTGGGACATACAGTCTCGTCAATAAACGGAAATGAACGGGTGGAGTCTGTCGACATTTCACCGTTCAGAGGCGGAATCCCGGATCTTTCGCGGGGTTTTAACGTGGAATGCGATACCGTTTTAATATCGGCAGGGCTTGTGCCGGAAAACGAGCTCTCGGTGAAGGCGGGAGTGAAAATATCCAATGCGACAAACGGACCTTACGTCGACTCGTCATTGATGACAAATATTCCAGGCGTGTTCGCGTGCGGAAATGTCCTTCATGTCCATGACCTGGTCGATTACGTGTCCGAAGAATCTTCGGTTTGCGGGAACGCCGTTGCGGAATATCTTCAGGGTACAGGTGTTCTTTCTGATCGCAAGGAAGGGAATGTCAGGGCAGGAGCCAATGTCAAATATGTTGTTCCGTCGATGTACCGGAACGATGTGGCTCAAAAATTTTATCTGAGAAGCCTGGCCCCTTTTGAAACGGCATTCCTCAAAGTGAAGTGCGGACAGGAAATATTGATAAGCCGCAAACTTAAATATGTGCGTCCGTCGGAGATGGAATATTTTACAGTTACACCGGAGATGTCGGCAAAGATCCCCAAGGAAGCGGAAACTCTGCCTGAAATCCAGGTCTCCATTAGGGAGGACGAGCAATGAAAAAAGATTTCACCTGCATCGTATGTCCCGCTGGATGCCGGCTTTCGGCGGAGAAAGATGATTCCGGGAAAATAAGCGTTTCCGGGAACAAGTGTCCCAAAGGTTCGGAATATGCGATGAAAGAGCTCATTTCTCCGGAAAGAGTTGTAACCGCGGTTGTCGCTTCGGATTCCGGGGAGCTGCCTTTTATCCCGGTTCGAACGGATAAGGCTATTTCGCGGGAACTTGTAAGCTCGCTGCTGAAGGCGATTTATTCCATGAATGTCAAGGTGCCGGTTAAAAGAGGAGATATTCTCATAAAGGATTTTCGCTCAAGCGGGGTAAATGTAATTTTCTCGAGAAGTGTTAAATAGCGGATGAAGGTGATTTTATGATGAAGAGCAGTTTTCTTAATAACGGTGTAACAGCCCATAGGGGGAATTCCTCCCGATATCCTGAAAACACAATAGCCGCATTTAAAAGTGCGCTGGTGACAGGAGCCGACTGGATTGAGCTTGATGTCCGCAGAACCAAAGACGGACAGATTGTTGTTATACATGATGAGGATACTGGGAGAGTCGGGAGTCATAAGCTTGAAATATCAGGGTCATCCTGTTCCGAACTGAGGAAAGTGGATGTTGCGTTTCAGTTCAGGAAAACAAATAATATGAGCTTGTCCGAGTGCCCGGAAGCGAGTATTCCCCTCCTGTCAGAAGTAATTGACCTGATCAAGGCACAGCGGAAAACACGC
>JBAZRS010000607.1:0-3533 GCA_041662825.1 Victivallales bacterium
TGGGGCAAGAAGGACGCAATTCTAATAATTTGAACTGCGTTTAAGTAGCTTGGGATACCATCCCGAGACTCTTTTGGATTACAGCTTAATCTCGGGGAGATTCCCCGAGTTACTCAAGATAAGATTCCGGCTAAAGCCGGTACTCCAAGCGCTTTATCCCGCAGAGCAGCAATTGATGTCTGTTTTAAGCATTATGTCCGATATGCAGGAAAAACACTGACTTTACAGTTCAGTAGCGCTATCACTGCACGGCGTTATGGAGTCCCGCCTTCAGGCGGAACCTTTGAAATTCCTTAACCTTAAAACAGTTGCAGCACTCTTAGGATTGGCCTTGGACGTTTAAACACGGCCGATGAAATGCCTGCCGCTTAAAGGGAACCTCTGAAGCGTTGGCCCATCCCGCCCGCAGGGATCGCGCCGGTTCCTGTTTGTTTTTCATTTTAATAAATTCCTTTTGAATTTATTCAAATGAAAAACTATAGATAATCTATGCGCTGCATTTTATCGCATCCACCGGGCATTCGGCGGCGGCCTTTTCACAAAGCAGTTCAAGGTTCAGCGGAACGGATTTAAGTTTCGCCTGCGCCTTGCCGTCCTTGTCCATTTCAAAATATCCGGGGCAGATCTCCTCGCACAAACCGCACCCCACGCAAGTCTCCTTGTCAATTTCCACTTTCATTTTGGCACTCCTTCTGGTTATTTTCACATTTCACTTTGGAAAAAAGTGCGTCAACAGAGTGACGCAGCTACAGCAACAATTCATCTTGGAAAAAGGCGCGTCAACAGTCCTCCAAGGCGGATAAAAGTGACGCGGCTACAGCAACATTTTACCCATTACTGAAAGATCACCTTCCGCTTCCCTTGTAATGGCCGTGAAGCTTGTCCGTATAATCCCTGGTGATTTTTTGAGTATGGTCGAATTCGGGACTTTTCTCCATGACTTCCATGGGGATGTTGAAATGCAGGCTGGAGTCGCCCCACTCCACGCGGTTCATCCACTGGAGGGAGAGGAGGATTCTTCTCTCAGGCCGCCAGATGCCGGTCTTTACTACGATAAAGCGCAGAGTCCAGTTTTCATCTTCAAAAATAAAATCTTCAACATGCCCGATTTTACCGTCGCTTGCGAAAATGCGGTAGCCGGTGACATGCTTCGTGCTGAGCAAATGGGGATTATCCTTATCTTCCTCATCTGAGGAAGATGATTTCCGCGCTCCGCTCTCTTCCTTGGCAATAAATGGACTCAAGTTCGACCCGGGGGATCCGCCATATGCTCCCATTCCGCCATCCCCGAGGATTCCGCCATATGCGCTCACATAGCCGCCGACATAGCCGCCCTGCCAGTACAACGGCCATTGATAGTGTTTATGGAGGGTGGTCTCGTGTTGACGGAAAACAGGCTTCTGCGTATCTATGTCCGGACTGTTCTTCACCTGCTCGCGGGTGAGGTTCACGGAAAATGTGCGTGACTTCCAATCCGGTCTCCCGAGTGCCGCGAGGGAGATGAGCACCTTGCGGCCCGAAAGCCAGTTCCCGGTTTCCACGACCATATAGCGGATGGTCCAGGTTTTGTCGTCGAAGAGGAAATCCTCCACTTTTCCCAGGTCGCCGTCAGTGGCCCTGATTGCATAGCCGATCATGCCGTTTACAAACTGTTCCATAACGCCCCCTTCCGCATTTGATTTTTGATCTTTAAAATTAAAATAATTCACCGGACTGCATTTTGCGATGGGGTATAACCCTACCATCATATGAGGAATAACCCTGCCGCTAACCGGGGGACGGCAGCTTTTCGTAATGCGTCGGTCTTTATAATCGCATATTTCCTGACTGAGAACAATTCAATTTGAGTAACTCGTCCGCCGCGGCGGATGACCCGAGAGACGCGGGTCAGATAGACCCGCGCCTTTACTTTGGCCTTTTCTTTTTCATAAAGCAAATTTGATTTCCTTAATCAATGCTCATTTTCTTGCCGAAACGACAACGGACTGGATGTCCGGCATAAATAAAAACGTGTTCTGGGATTGCGGTTGGTATTCCCTGAAGCCTTCGAAATTGTTTTTGGCGGACGTCTGGAAGATCTCCTGCCTCATTTTTGAAAGGTAGTGGTTGGTTGACGGCCTCGAGATGGAATCCGGATTGCGCCACTTCGGGGCAGTAAGGTTTGTTTTATCCTCTCCGATGGACTTGCGTCCAGCCAGCAAAAGCATTGCATAGGAGGACGCGATGAATGGAGGCAGTGTTTCGACAGCATCCTTTGTTCTGACCATTGCCTCGTCGATGCCAAGGATATTCTTTTCATCCCTGAAGTTTAGTTCGATCTCCCAGCGCCACAGGTACCATTGCAGGATTTTCTCTTCGTCCAGTCCCGGATCCGTGGAGACGATATACGCCGGCTCACGGTAGAGCAGTTTGCTCTTTGCGCTCAGGCGGTAGCGCAGGGGCTGGACAATTATCAGTTTCAGATCCTGCTTTCCTGAAATTTTAGACCTTGCCCTGTTTACGGTTTTAATTTTAAAAGTGTGCAGTTTGTCTCCGGTTGCGGCTTTGACTTCTCTCCATCCGGTTTGATCGTCCTGGCGGATTGACTCCGGGGTGGGCATTTGCTGCCCGTAGACACATTTTCGTCCTCTGCCCGTTGTTTCATCCGGCGGGGCAAACAGGCTTGCGTCCTTGCGTATACGCCCGAGAAGCACGGTGTTCGGCGGCAGGTGGCGGCAAACAGTCCTGTTGGTGTAGGCTCCGTCTCCGCTTATGACAAGTCTCCGTTCCGCCGGAATCAGCCCCCTGAGTTTTCCGAGTCTGGCAACCGCCTGTAGCGGCATCGCCATCGCCTTCTGCTGTTTCCTGTATTCGGATATTTCCTCGGACCCGGCCCTCCTTCCGGGCTTTTTAGCGCTTGGGCAGTGGTGGAAATCAACCGGTATTGCCCGGCACCGGCCATTTGCTTCCGGAAGGGCTACGGAAATTTGCAGCCAGCGCTGCGCCCATACGAAGTTGGTGTTGAACTTCGGTCCCAGCGGATC
Organism: Victivallales bacterium; assembly: GCA_041662825.1. GTDB lineage: Bacteria > Verrucomicrobiota > Lentisphaeria > Victivallales > GWF2-50-93 > GWF2-50-93. The sequence goes on from JBAZRS010000607.1 coordinate 3,024, forward strand.
CCTTTTCCAAGCCGTGCCGTAAACTCTTTTCCCGGTTTTCCTCAGTTGCGTATCGTCAATGGCTCCGACAACCGGAGAATCCGGCGGCAATGAATCAACCACTGTCTTCAACGGAACTTCAAACATGGCTCCAGTGTCTACCCTCCGTTTTTCAAACAGCCGGTATGCCGCGCTCCAGTCCGTATCCTGACGGCCCGAGGCGCTCAGCATCCCGGTTATCGTGTGCCTGCCGAAACTGATCAGGTTACAGAGTGCAAGTTCTCCAGCTTTCCGCCAGCAGCGTCGCTGTGAAAAAGCAGGCCTGCACTTCGCCCACAGATGCTGAAACTCTTCGGTCAGCTTTTTCCGGCTTTCGTTTTTTTTAGCGCAGTACGGTTCCTGGCGTTTGGACGGGTCAGGATCAACGTGCCGTCCTCCGTGACAACCCATTCGACCTCCTCGCCCCTCTCGAACTCCATCGCCTGCGCCAGCACCATCGGGAAGTTGACGTACCACTGCTCGCTGCTCTCG
>JBAZRS010000608.1:0-3527 GCA_041662825.1 Victivallales bacterium
CAGATCCTGAGGATACAGGGGGATCAGCTGAGGGGGAAAAGATTCAACCGCGCTGAAAAACTCGCCAATGAGGCGCCTGTCAAAATCCTTTTCCCGCTGGTGCTTTTCATTCTCCCGTCGGTCATTATAATACTCATGGGGCCGCTGATACTTAAAAGTTTCAATATTCTTTTCAAATGATCCACAACCTTACAAAAAAAACAGTTGTCGCCAGGAAGTCGTTTGTGGCAATGACATTTCTTGACAGGGCGAGAGGCCTCATTGGAAGGGATTTTCAGGATTTTGACGCCATGATTTTCAACAACTGCTCGTCCATCCACACTATGTTCATGTCCATGTGCATAGACGTGCTCTTTGTCGACAGGAACAACAAGATCTGCGGACTTCGCAAAAACCTTAATCCCTGGGTTCCGTTTGTGAGGGCGCCCGGCGCTGTTTCCGTAATAGAACTTCCGGTCGGAACCATTGAAAGGTCGAATACCGAAAAAGACGATATTGTCGACCTTAACGCCGAACTTACGGAAAAGGCAATGCAGGCGCTTATCGGAAAAGAAATCGCCTCGCCTCAAACCGCAGTTTCATTCAAGGGAGCCAAGAGCTGAATAACAATCGAATGACGAACAATAGAGCATTCGAATAATGAAGTGAATTCAGGAAACGCAGCATTATGGATCTCCAGCATCTTGGTGGCTACAAGTCTCATTGAAAAGTGGAAAAGAAAAGAGTGCCGGCAAGATGGCGGTGGGTCGACGGCAGGAGCACAAGCGCTGTTTCCGAACTTTAAAATCTCCATCCTTCCCAAATTCGATATTCGTTATTCGATTGTTCATCGGTTCGTCATTCTAGAGCCCCATCCCTGCGGCTTCGTCATGAAAGAAACAGGCCGAAACATGCAGATCCTCTCCTTTTACAGGATCCAGCGGCGGCACTTCATTCCTGCACTTCTCCCTTGCTATCGGGCATCTCGGGTGGAACGGGCATCCCGGGGGAGGGTTGAGGGGGGAAGGGACATCGCCCGGAAGAATGATCCTGGATCTCTTTGTCTCGGGATCGACGGTCGGTACTGCGGAAAGCAGTGCTTTTGTGTAGGGGTGGCGTGACCCGCCGGTAACATTTGAACTTAATCCGCTTTCAACTATTTTCCCCAGGTACATCACCATGATTCTCCGGCTGATATGCTCCACGACTGCGAGATCGTGGGCTATGAAAAGAAAAGCGACCCCGGTTTTTCTCTGTATCTCGATCAGGAGATTTATTATCTGCGCCTGAACGCTCACGTCCAGGGCGGAAACAGGTTCGTCGGCGACTATGAGCTCGGGTTCGACGGCAAGCGCCCTGGCGATTCCGATCCTCTGTCTCTGTCCACCGCTGAACTGATGGGGGTAACGGAAGATCTGTTCGGAGCTGAGCCCGACCATTTCGAGCAGCTCGGAAATCCTCTTTTTCCTTGCGTCCCTGTCAAGTGCCGTATGGACTGAAAGAACCTCGTCGAGGGCGGTGTAAACGGTCATTCTCGGATTCAGGGAGCCGTAGGGATCCTGGAATATCATCTGGAACCTGCGTCTTGCCTTACGAAGCTCCTTTCCGTTAAGATTTGCGATGTCCTCATTGTCGAGTAAAATCTTTCCGGCGGATTTTTTCTCAAGCCTTATTATCGTCCTTCCGAGAGTGCTTTTGCCGCAGCCGCTTTCTCCGACGAGTCCGAGTGTTTCACCGGCTTCAAGTTCGAAAGAGACATTATCGACGGCGCGGAGATGCCTGGCAGGACTGAACATGGAGCCTCTGACCGGATAGGAAGTGCTCAGGTTTTCTACTTTGAGTAATGGCATCTGCAGGAATGTCCTTTCTGTTTTTCCAGGATTTCGGGTACGGTGGAAGCGCAGAGGGCCTGTTCCTCCGCGGAAAGCGAGGCTGCAAGCGGGCAGCGGCCGTAGAACCTGCAGCCGACCGGATAATTCGCAGGCGAGGGGACGTTTCCGGGTATGGTTGCGAGCTTGCCTGAGATATGCCCGAGTTTCGGAACTGCCGAGAGCAGGGCCAGCGTATAGGGATGGAGCGGGTTTCCCATGATTTCAGATGTTTCCGCACTTTCCACCACGTGGCCTGCATACATGACGACAACCCTGTCGGCCATGTCGGCGACAATCCCCAGGTTGTGCGTGACAAGTATTATTGACATTCCCTTTTCCCTGCGAATTGAACGCAGGAGTTCGAGAATCTGCGCCTGTATCGTTACGTCGAGAGCTGTGGTCGGCTCGTCGGCGACAAGCAGGTCCGGCCTGCTTGCCAGGGCCATCGCGATCATGATCCGCTGCTGCATGCCCCCGCTCAGTTCGTGCGGATAACACCTCATCTTCTGCTCCGGTTCCGGAATCCCCACCTGGCGCAGCAACGATATTATTTCGTCGCTGACATCTCCGTCATCCTTCTTGCCGATTCTTAGATAAATGGATTCCGCGATCTGGTCCCCGACCCTGAATACGGGATTGAGTGATGCGGAAGGTTCCTGGAAGATGTATGAAATCCTGTGCCTGCGGAATTCGCGCAGATCTTTCCTGCCGAGAGAGAGGACGTCGTATTGCTTTTCACCGTGGTAGAATTTTATTGAGCCCGACGAATATACGCCCGGAGGTTCGGGTACAAGCCGGGCGATAGACATGCAGGACACGCTTTTGCCGCAGCCGCTTTCCCCTACAATCGCAAGGATTTCACCGGGAGAGACGGAAAATGAGGCCTCGGTTACGGCGGGCAGGGCCCTGCCATCAACGAGAAAATCCACCGACAGGTTGTTGACTTCCAGTAAATTCATCCGGTAAAAATATGCGGAAAACTCCGAAATACGAATTAAAAAACGGCATAATGCCGTCTTTAATTAGTAATTTTACATTGGCAAGTTATTTTTATATTCACTTTTTTTTGTGAAACCATTTTATCAAGAAAAAACAATCCATGAAAAACGTTGTAATAACAGGTAGGGGGCTCGTTACGCCATTGGGCAACGGTCTCGTTAAGAATGAGGACTCCCTCAGAAACGGGCGTTCAGGAGTGATTTTCGTCCCTGAATGGAAGGAGATTGGGCTTTTAAGCCAGGTTGCAGGCCTTGCCGATCCCGAGCCCCAGTGTCCTTTGCTAAACCAGAAGAACATGCGTTTCATGACGGCAAACACCAAAATGGCGATGGCGGCAGCCTGGGAAGCGCTCAACGAGGCGAAACTCACTCTTGATGAAATCCGCGGTAAAAGAATCGCAGTAATTCTCGGGTGTGCAAGTAGCGCTTACCAGCAGATTTATGACGGTGCAAAACTGGTCGCCGATTCCAAGAAAGTAAAAAAACTCAGTCCGTTCATGGTTCCGAAAGTCATGGCCTCTTCGGCGGTTTCAAATCTTTCCCTCAACCTCGGCCTTACCGGAGAAAGTTACGACATCAGCTCTGCCTGCACTAGTTCAGCCCATGCGATAATGATGGCGGGCAGGCTCATTGAGGCCGGTGTTTACGACATGATCATAACAGGCGGAGCGGAGGAGAC
>JBAZRS010000609.1:0-3514 GCA_041662825.1 Victivallales bacterium
AGTCCGATGTTTTCGAAGAGGCTTTCAATAATTTGAAATTGCAGAAGGGAAACGCCAGACGGGAGGAAATACGGAGAATCTCCTTGAAACATAAACTCTTCGGCATTTACGGGGTAGATCCGCCGTAAGAATCTCCCCGCAAAGGCGGGTTTCCGGCTGATGTCAGCTTCTAAATTTTTCCGCAACGCCTCTTGCAATTTCAACCGTATTCTGTGGTTATATTCATATGGATGTATTATATTTATTTTTATGAAGAATGCAAAGGTTCCAAAACTTGACTGGAAGAGAATCGGGGTTCTCATAAACCTTGCCCTTGAAGAGGATATCGGCTCCGGAGATGCGACAAGCGTTTCTGTAATCCCGAAAAATCTCACCGCTCGGGCAGTGTTGATCTGCCGTGAGGACTGTGTCTGCGCGGGCCTCCCTGTCGCAGAAGCCGTTTTCAAGGCGATAAACAAAAACATCAGACTCTCCCCGAAAGTGCGGGAAGGACAGCGTTGCAGGAAAAATACCGTGATGGCTGTTGTTGCCGGCAATGCACGCTCACTGCTTACCGCCGAGCGCACAGTCCTCAACTTCTTCCAGCGCCTCTGCGGAGTCGCCACGATTTCCGCGAAGTTCGCAGACGCGGCAAAAGGTACCGAAACAAAGATTCTCGACACCCGAAAGACAACTCCCGGCTGGCGCAACCTTGAGAAATACGCGGTCGCGGTCGGCGGTGCCTCAAACCACAGGATCGGCCTATATGACAGGATCATGGTAAAAGACAATCACCGTGAGCTTGCCGGACTGGAAGGTCCGGGGGGGATCCGCCGTTCAGTCGAAAAGGCACGCACGGCGTATCCTGAACTCGAAGTGGAAGTTGAGGCGGACAGCCTTGAGGAAGTCCGAGAAGCGGCCGAGGCAGGAGCCGATTACATCCTCCTTGACAACATGAACAACCGGACGATGGCCAAGGCCGTCAGGATAAACGCCGGACGGGCCAGGCTCGAGGCGAGCGGCGGAATCACAGTTGAGCGCATCCCTTCAATAGCCGGGCTCGGTGTGGATTATATTTCTGCAGGCGCCCTCACTCACTCCGCAAAGTCAATTGACATATCAATGGATATTTCCGTCTGACCCAAAAGCTCCTCTCTCAAATACACATTACTAATCGTCTCAAAATAGAATAGAGACCCCAACGGGTTTATCCCGTTGGTGAATAAGATTGGGAGGCTAGGCGGTGCTCGCCCTAGCCTCCCAATCATATTCACCACCGACGCAAGGTCGGTGGGGTCTAAACAATTATGAAACGATTTAGGAACTTAGCGCCATTTCGATGCTCACATCGCGTCCGTCCGACAAGAAGATAAATCTCTTGTGATTTGGAATACGGCACTTGGAATTTGCCGTCTCCGGCAATACTGGCATGGATCATGCTAAATAGAATTTCCGGCAGATTATATTTATCAGCCCACCATGGAGTTCCAAGATGATCCTGATTTTCGAAGATAACATCGACATTGCGCATGTTCTGAAGAGGATGCTTAACCTGACTTTTCATGAGCATTGCGTGGTAACATGCAACTGCGCCGACGCGGAGGCCATGGTGTTCTCAGGAGAAATAGAGCTTATCCTCAGTGATCTTAACATTGAAGGGCACAATAAACAGGGGCTTGACCTGATCAAGAAAATAAAAAGAATCAGGCCTCACACCGCTCCGCCTATTGTTGTTTACACGGGTCTCAGCAAAGGCGATTCCACATACAATGAAGCCGAAAAGTTTTCAGACAGGATTTTCGAGAAAAGTGAAATAACCCTGCCGCGCCTATGCAGGGAAATGTGCCGCCTTATGAACCGCTGAGGCGCCCTGCATGAAGCTATACGTTACTCGACCGGCAGGGGGAATCCTGAAACAGCGGATTCGCTGACCTTTGTCGTAAAAAAAACAGAAGTAGAAAAGAATCGGCAAAGTTTGCGACAAAACTCATGACAAAGCATGGAAATTCGGATTTCTAAATGCCTGAACCCTTTTCAAGCAGGCTTAAATTAGGCGGCCAAAGAGCCGCAACTTTTTCTTACAGATGCGAAGCATCCTTGGAGTGCGGGAACTTGTTACCGCCTTGTTCGCGAAATTCATTTCGCGGAATTACCTCACTTCTGGGACGGAATAAATTCCGTCATTAAAGGCGGCAATAAATTGCCGCACTCCAAGTGCGAATTTCGCAATTCGCAGAAAATAAAGATCAAAAACTAATATTGGATTTTCATAAACTTTGAAATTCCTATACTATAAAAAAGGCCCCGGACTTGAAGTCCGGGGCCTGAATTGAATCGACAATTTTACTTTGCCGCTATAAGATCAGCTCTCCTGTTCTTCGCCCAAGCTGACTCATCATGCCCCTGGGCAGCCGGACGTTCCGAGCCGTAGCTGATTGTCTGCGTACGAGCATCGGCAACGCCGAGTTTCGTGAGATACGCCCTTACTGCGAGCGCACGGCGTTCGCCGAGGCCCCTGTTGTACTCGATGCTTCCGCGTTCATCGCAGTTGCCTTCGATTATCAGATTGGAATCCTTGTTCTTGAGAAGGTAGTTCGCAACCTGTTCGAGTTTCGCCTGCTCAGTTGTTCCGATTGTCGACTGATCATACGCGAAATAAACTGTCGGAAGAGTGACGCCCGGAATCGGCGTCCATTCTCCGGGACGTTTCGACATGGGCCCTTTCGAAGATTCCCACCCGGTACCTGGCCCGAGTTCCGGTGGTGGAACTGTGCCAGTAATCCCTTCAGCCTCGCCATCATCTCCCCAGCCGAACCACTTTGATATTGTCGAACATCCCGAACCCGCAACAAGCGCCGATAAAAGAACAGCAAACGCCGCCACTCTAAACAATCTATTCACTTTACACCTCCGTTAAATTTTAAATAAATTAATGCACAATTTAAACTTCAAACATCGAATTTACCAAAACTTTATTTGAAAAAAGTCTTAAAACTTTATTTGTAGGATCATTCAAACCAGTTATAATTATATGGTAAGAAAAACAAAACAAACAGAAATTTCCCAAACTCAACAGAGAACCTCATGCAAAACATTGACTGGAACAAACTCGGATTCGATTATATCAAAACTAACTGCCATATACGTTCTACATATAAGAACGGGAAGTGGGGAAGGCTGCTCTCACATAGGAAAGACACGATAACGATGAATGTCGCCGCAACATGCCTCCACTACGGACAGGCCTGTTTCGAAGGGCTAAAGGCCTTCCGCTGCAAAGACGGGAAAGTCCGGATTTTCAGGCCGAATGAGAATCTCAGGAGGATGAACGACACGGCGAATTACATTCACTGTCCTGAACTTCCCGAAGACATGTTCATCAGGGCTGTCAAAAAAGCCGTCCTTGAAAACATTGATTTTGTTCCGCCGTACGGTACTGGCGGCTCCATGTATCTGCGTCCGCTCCTCATCGGAACCGGCCCGAAAATCGGAGTTGCCCCCGGGGAGCAGTATGACTTCATAGTGCTCGCGATTC
>JBAZRS010000610.1:0-3513 GCA_041662825.1 Victivallales bacterium
CAGAAGCGGAATAATCGGACTGACCAAAGCGCTGGCGCTGTGCGGAGCACCTCACGGAGTCAGGGCTTGCTGCGTGTCGCCTGGACCAGTTCTTACGCGCCCGGGCATGGCAAACATGAAAACACGTCTGGGCCGCGCCGCCGAACCAATCGAAGTGGTAGATCTGATTTTATATCTTTGCTCTGACAAGGCGGCGTTCATAACCGGTTCAAACTACATGATCGACGGCGGCCGTTCCTGCGGCGGTATGGATTGAGCGTAAATTAGGCGGCCAACGGCCGCAACTTTTGAACAATCGTACCGATGAACATTCGAATTACGAAGTGAAGATAATCTGAACGTATAGTGGAGTGGTTTTTTGATTTACGAGCGTGACAACGCTCCGTGGAGTGCGGGAACTTGTTACCGCCTTGTTCGCGAAATTCATTTCGCGAGATTAGTTTCACATGGGACGGAATAAATTCCGTCATTAAAGGCGGCAATAAATTGCCGCACTCCATGTGCGAATCTCGCAATTCGCAGAAGATGAAGTTCTAAAAATTGGATATTCATAAACTTTGAAATTCCTTAACGTGAACTGTGAAATAAAGACAAAGCAAGGGAGCGAAATCATGAAATTTTCTTTTCTTAACAAGCCGTATCCGGTCATAACCGGCATATTTGCGGGACAGACGCCAGCGGAATTGATTGCGGAAGCGAGGCATTCCGAATTCGAAGGCGCGCAAGGCGTTGCGATCGACTTGGCGGATTTTAAGCCGGAGTTCAGAAATCATGACGCGCTGAAAAGTGTCATCGACGCGGTAAATCTTCCGTTCATGTTCTTTTTCTACCGCAGTGACAAGTGGAATAATTCGGATGACGACGCGCGGCAGGAGTTGCTGCTGACTGCGGCTGATGCCGGTGCGGCAATGATCGATGTCATGGGCGATCTGTATGATCCGTCACCGATGGAAATTACGCACAATCCCAAGGCCATAGATAAGCAAAAACGGCTGATTGACCAGATTCATGCCAAAGGTGCCGAGGTGGTAATATCTTCCCATATGCAGTGTCCGCGAACGACCGAACAGGTCGTAGAACACTTGCGCGAGGTTGAGTTGCGCGGCGCGGACGTGGTGAAAATCGTCACTGCCGTTAATACGGCCGATGAACTGGCCGAAGCATTTCGGACGACTATGACCCTGAAACGTGAACTCAAGACGCCGTTCATCCACCTTTGCAACGGCAAATTCAGCCGTCTACACCGTTTTATGGGGCCGGCGCTCGGCGTGTCGATCTTCTTTGCCGTTCCGCGGTACGAGCCGCGCTACGGAATGCATCAGCCGACCATACGTGCGATGAAAGCGGTACTGGACAATATCCACTGGAACATTAATGATGTGATCAAATAGACGAATTAATCCCTATTTGCGATGATAAGTTCGCGGCCCCATTCGATATCGGCAATGCCAGATGAAGACGGAAATTATTGATAGAATTTATCGGTTCCCAACAGTTTAAGGCGGGCAATCTATCTAAATGGAACCTCTGAAAATTAGCATGTGGCGCGTTGCGGAGAGCGGTATTCCGGATTAAGAACATTCCAGTCAACGCCGCAGCTAAATAGAGGTTTTCAATTTTAAAACACCGGCCGCCGCCTGATGCCAACGTCTGACTCAGGCGGTTTCGAGTGTTTTCCTGCTGTTCTGCGGGACACTAGTTTGATTGGCTTGACAATATCAATTTTACCGGACCGATCAAACCTGAAGTTGTTTCTCCGCGATAGCTTGTCGGTACTGTCGTGTAATGGTTTGCAAGCGTGTTGTGCACCAATACTTCAATGCTGTTTCCACCCAATTCCACAAGCTGTGTGATGTCCAGCCTCCATGGCGGTGACACTAGGACTCCTGCTGTTTTTCCGTTCACTCGGACCTCCGCAGAAGTCGCCACTTCACCGAGATCTAGAACGACTTTTCCAGACTCAGGAATAGTGACCGTTTTCCGGTACCGCGCTCCGCCGGAATAGCTAAGCAGCCCATCGATCTTTGCCCAGTCCCCGAGTGCGATTTTGCCGGTGCCGCAGTCCAGCCTTATTGGCTCCAGCAGCGCGGCGCCGCCGTAGAAGCCGCGCTCCTGCTCTATGCGGATCAGCACGTTTACGGGCTTTTCCGAAACTTGTGCAACGATAAATGAACCCTGCTTATCCGTCATAGGTTTGTCATCCGACCATGCCTGTACTTTTCCACGGGCTTTCATGGTCATGCCGCAGAGTCCTGGAGGCGATGTAAAACGGTACCAGCCGACCGGATTTTTCTCGTCCGGCCTTATGTCGAACGGCAGTACGTCGGGATTGTCCCACCAGTGCATTGCGAGCGGAGCGGACTTGAATTTGAGCTGTTCTCCGGGAACAAGCGGCGGTTCTACCGCCTCGATGCCCACATCATTGGAACGTGACACGACAAAATATGCGCGGCCAGGTTTGTCATAGTTCAGAACAAGCGCATTCGGACCGCGCTTCAACTTGAGCATGCAGCCTGTGACCTCGGCACCGTTCAACCATATTTTCGCAGGTTTCAGCTCCCCGGTCAGGGCATATGCTGTCATGGCTTTCGGAGTCGATACGGTAGTCCACAGAAAAAAAGGCGCCCCGTCATCCTCATATGAACATTGATTCGAACCATTCCAGGTCTGCTTCCGTCTGCCGACGGCTATGAATTCGTTGTGGACATGTGCCTTCAGACCATGGTAGCCCTGATGTCCCGGGTCATTTTCAATTCCATAACGCCACGAAAATTCAACAGGTTTTCCTCCGTGCTTAAGCGGGTTTGAGACGGACGGCATGCCCTCATACCTCATGAATTTCGGACCGAAGGTGCATGTGACCTTCCTCCATGGGCCGTCCGACACATTGTCTTCGCAATACCAGAGCTGTCGAATCTCGGCACCGATATGGGCCCGTGTAGGCGGCCAGTGAAAGTCTCCGAACCGGTTGTCGAGGGTCGGTTGAAGTTCAAAGTCCCAGTCGCCGTCCAAATCGATTTCGGAATACGGGTTTCGGAATACGGATTTGGAGGCGAGGATTGGTTCACCGGGACTGAAGATGATAAGTTGGATTTCCTTTTCAGTGAGTGGCAGCGCTATTTCAGTAAAACCGCCGCCTTGGGAGATGACCGGCAACTGCTTCACTGCGCCTGTCCACGGATCCCAGAGTTCGACTTTCCCGGTTGCGCGGAATCTGCAGATCTTCTCCTGCGGTGCATTGTAAACTGCGTATAGGTCACGGAAACCGATCCTGCGGTGCTGGATGTAGCCTGGACCGTCATAATCGCGTTCAGGCAGCTTCTGGAAAACATTGTTCGTCACACCGTCCGGAAAGATTTCCTTCACCATTGCGGAGACTTTCCGATCACCGCGGCCGATGCTGTCACTCGCTTCCGGCAATGCACCCGCGGCGAGGACAATTCCACCCGCCCGTTTGAACTCTAGTGCATTCTTGAGAGTGGAGTGTCGCGCGGCTTTCATTGCAGGCAGAAT
>JBAZRS010000611.1:0-3504 GCA_041662825.1 Victivallales bacterium
CTGTTCATCAGTCATATTGGCCGGATCCGGTGCATTCTTTCGGAAGCAGAGGCGAACGTACATCCAAGAGCTCAACAGGATGACAATAACGACAATAACGGCTATGACGTTTCTTGTCCTGACTATGCTTTTCCTTTTTTCGGGCAGTTCTCTTGCTTCAGTCATTGAAATCTCCCACATGCCAGTCGGCGAACAGATAATTTTTCGCGTGTCCTTTTGAAACATTGACTGTTGATGAAGTGCCTGAATCCAGGCTTTGGGCGGTCGCGCTTATGCCGGACTTGCCGTGAAAACATTCAAAGTCGTACAAAACCACCAACTTGGAGATTGGCATCTGATGGTCAGGCGGACCAAACGTTGACTTCAGCTTCCGTCCCTCAAGCATCTGGCAATATTCATAGCTTGTGCCTTCAGTCTCAAAGAAGGTCTTGTCTACGGCACCTCCATCGTAATACTTTTCCGGATTGACGTCTTCCGGGCAGCAATACACTTTGCCGGCATTGTCGCTCTCGCCTTTGAGCACCATCTGTATGGGCGTTTCATCTGGGGTGACAGACGGTTTTTCCGCAGCGTAGGGAAAGATGTCTTTGCTATCCGACATATAACATGCAAAGGAACTTCCTATCTGTTTAAGGTTGGATACACATGCGATGTTTTTAGATTTACGGAGAGCCTTTCCAATGACAGGCATCAGCAAGCCGGCCAGGATTGCGATTATTGATATCACTACCAGAAGCTCAATCAAAGTAAATTTAATTGAGCGCTTCGCCCTCTGGGCTACGCCTTGGCAAGCCAGGAGCTCAATCAATGTGAATTTTTCATGTCTGTCAATCATGGTGTTTATGCTCATCATTTATTCTCACAGGCAGGATACCTGTGCCATTTTAAGTAAGCGTTAAGCTGGATGGATGAGTCTGCTTTGAGTAGGCCAGCGCTCGACGTGTCCGCCATAGCATCTTAGCGACGGGGGATGAGCGCGGCTTCTTAGAGGCACTCTCATCGAGAATTGCCCAACTATTGAACTCAAACTGCCAGCTTAACGGTTACATTTTAAAAGAGGCAAAAGGGAAGTACGGGGGGGCTCCTTCCCTTTTGCCGGGAGGATCATAGTGAAACAGCCTGTCAATGTCATTCTTTTGGCGGTGGTGGCTGGGGTTGATTCCCCCCTTCCTTCCTGTCTCTCGCCTGCGGACTGCGGTGTTCCCCCTGATCCGGGGGATTCGGCTTTTTCATGGCACGCAGTTTAGACTGCTGTTCCGGCGTGAGCAGATTTTTGACTTTGAGCATGGCGCCCATATGCAGACGCTTGATCCCGTTCTCAATGTTGAGAAGCTTGTCCAGCTGGGCGATCGCCTTCGCCTCATCAACCTTATCCTGTTTCAGCAGTGCCGCCATGGCCTCCTGCTCGGCGCTTTCCTGCCACTGGAGATCCGTGAACTCCGAAACGGATTTCTTCATGATTTCCCTTATCCCCTTTTTCTGCTCGTCGCTCAGTCCCAGGGACTGCTGGTTCTGCATGATCAGTTCAGGCGGAAAACATCCATCCATGAAAACAGGGGGCTGCGGCCTGCCCTGCTGCATTTGACGGTCTCCGGGCTGGAACTGCGCCCAGCATGTCGCCGCCGCCAGCACCAGGGCTGTTGACACGATCATTTTTTTCAAATTCATATCTTCTCCTTTTCGTTTGGGGTTTCTGTATATATCAATTCCGTCTCGGGCAAGAATGCCCGAGTTACTTTTTATTATTCTTGACACTACGCGCCTTGATATACCAAGACACAACTGAAGTTGTGAACTCCAACAAAATCATCCTTGTTATCTGTTGACCTCTTATTCCTATATTATCTGAGCCAATTTCAAAAGTAGTCAGAATTCAGTAGTCAGGATTCAGAATAAAAGCGAATTTGAGTTCAAATTCAATTCTGTCTCCTGTCCGCCGCGGCGGATGACTCCTGAATTCCTAGTTTTGAAATTACCTCATCTGTTTAAATTCATTGGATGTTCGATGTTCCATGAACTTCCCCGAGCAATGCATCGGTGGCCGTTGTCAGCGTGCCGTCAATCTGGGCTCCTGCAATGCCAAGCATATTGTCAGTCGTCGCCTTCCAGTTTGACAGTGCAGCCCAGCTCTCATATGTCGATTCGGAGGAATTGCCGGACTGCGGCTGGGAAACAAGGAAGACAGCTGTTCCTGCTCCGAGCATGATAATCAGTGCCATGGCTGCGGCGAGACGCCAAGCCGGTGAATGAATGCGGGTGGCAGGCCCATATTTTAGAGCCAGCTTTTCGAATGCGGGACAGCCTGACTCATCTTCAAGACGCATTTTCCTGAAAAGATGTTTGACCTTTTCGTCTGTCATTTCAATCTTCATAAATCACCTTCACTGTTGCCATCATGTTGCGCAGATTCTGCTTTCCCCTCTCATAATGTGTTCGAGCCGAACCCAGGGACACGCCCATCACACTCGAAGCCTCCTGCAGTGTCATGTCCTGATAGAACACAAGATGCAGCACTTCTTTCTGGCGAGTTGGCAAAGCTGCAAATAATTTTCTGAAAGCCGTGGAAACCTCATCCTTATCCGATGAATCCGCATGTTCTTCATTTTCTGAACCGTTCACATGTTTATCCGCATACTTTTTAAGTCCGAGAAAGCGGAGCCAGCTGCGTCTGCGTTCATCTGCCGCCGTATAGCGGATCACGGAAAAAAGCCATGTCTTGAACGACGAATGTCCCTTATACCGGGCACGCCCCTGAAGTATTTTCAGATAAGCCTGCTGCAGCACGTCCTTCGCCTCAGTGTTATTGTGTGAACAGCAATTCAAAGCCCATCCGTAACTGACGGGATGATGCATTTCCAGCTGCGCACGTAATTCAATCTCGTCCATCAAATTTTATTACCCGTGTTTCGTTTTCATCATATTAGTCGCCGGAGCAATCAAACTATATGACACGATTGCCAAAGAAAAAAGGAAAATAGGCTTGTGGATGTCACGTTATTGCTTGGGCGGATAATCATATTGCATATTTGGAGCTCTCAGGGCCTTTGAATTAGGCGGCCGAAGACCGCAACTCTTTTTCTTGATGCGAAGCATCCTTGGAGTGCGGGAACTTGTTACCGCCTTGTTTCGCGAAATTCATTTCGCGGAATTCCCTTACTTCTGGGGCGGAATAAATTCCGCAGTTAAAGGCGGCAATAAATTGCCGCACTCCAAGTGCGAATTTCGCAATTCGCAATAAACTGAATTTAGAATATCGACCACTTTGAAATTCCTATACGTGAACTTAACCGGCTTCGCCGGGACTTAAGATATTTTGACAGGATAGCAGGATTTTTCATGATGTTTAATTCTGTTATTTCCTTTATTCTTACATTAGCTTTCTCTCTATCCCGGAGGGACAAGGTAATATAGCCTGTGGTTTCAACCACAGGTAGATCATACACACCACATCCGTCTTGAAGAGACGGAGTTGTTTTTAAGGAGCAAACCCCAAAATGTGGATAT
>JBAZRS010000612.1:0-3500 GCA_041662825.1 Victivallales bacterium
CATCACCGGTCCAAAATCTGATCAGCATCCCGCCCATTTGGTGGGTGTCGGGACATTTCAACCGGTCGAACGTGCAATTAGGATTTCTCAGCGGATGAATCCCAAACTGCGCAAAATAGGTGTGGTATGGAATCCCGGAGAGAGTAATTCAGAAGCCTGTATCCTCAAGGCGAGAAACACATGCAAGGAACTCGGAATTGAACTTCTTGAGGCAAATGCCGGCAGCACTTCGGAAGTGCCTGAAGCCATCCGTTCAATACTGGCGCGAGGTTCGCAGGCAGTCTGGGTGGGCGGCGACACTGTTACCATCTCCTCAATCAGCGCAATTGTATCCTCCGCGCGTGCGATGAAAGTCCCCGTGTTCACAAATGATCCGGGAGATACTGCAAAAGGAGCCCTTTTCGGAGTCGGGGCTTCCTACCACAATGTAGGCGTCGCTGTGGGCGAGATGGCCGGAAAGATACTGCAGGGAAGCTCGCCTAAATCCTTTGGCGTTGAAAACCTTGTGCCCGAGGTTCTGACGGTCAATGAAAAGCTTGCAAGAGAACTGGAAGACTGGTCCATACCGGAGGATATCCGCGCCCAGGCCAATGCGCCGGCAAAATCCCCGGCCGCCAAGGATCAGCGCCAGCCGCAGCCGGGACGCACCTACAGGGTCGGCCTGCTTTATTTCGGCCCGGATCCGCTTTTCGAAATGACCATAGCGGGAATCCGCTCTTCTTTGCACGATGCCGGTTTCGTGGAGGGCCGCAATCTGCTGTTCCAGCATGCACACCCGAACAGCGATACGTCCATGCTCCCCCAGGTTGCACGCAATATCTCCAGTCAGAATCTCGACCTCCTGATTCCCCTGTCGACCACCTGCCTGGCCGCCGCCATCGCCAGCAGGAAAGAGGTGCCTATCGTGTTCGGCGCGGTCTCCTCCCCCATTGAGGCGGGCGCCGGAAAAAGTTTCTCGGACCACCTGCCCTATCTGACTGGCGCAGTTTGGACCGCACCGAATCCGGACCTGTTCAAGTGGCTTAAGGCTCTTTATCCGAAATGTCAAACAGTGGGCTTGATCTACAATCCCTCTGATGCGAATTCCATGCATGAAAAGGAAATCACCCGGGCCATGTTGGACAAGCTCGGAATACGACTTGTCGAGCGGGCAATCACAAGTTCCAGTGAAATGCCACAGGCCGTACAGTCATTGATTGCCGGCGGAGTCAATGCGGTCTTCGGCATGGCCGATACGACCGTTATCAGCGGCTTTACCGCGCTTGCCCAATCATTGAAACGCGAGCGCATTCCGCTTGTGGCCGATGACAACAGCCTGATGGGTTCAGGCGCCCTT
The DNA here is from genome assembly GCA_041662825.1 of Victivallales bacterium. Lineage (GTDB taxonomy): Bacteria > Verrucomicrobiota > Lentisphaeria > Victivallales > GWF2-50-93 > GWF2-50-93. The sequence continues at coordinate 1,337 of JBAZRS010000612.1, forward strand.
TTCAGCTGTGGTGCAAACCCCGCCGGGGAAGGACGGCACACCGGTCGCATGGCCGCACGCGTCCTCATGGGGGAAAATACGTCAACCATGCCTTTCGAACCGAGCACGGAATCAGAAACCGCTGTCGATCTTGCCGAGGTTGCAAGTCTCGGATTGATCCTGCCCGTGGAAATGCTCAGGGAAACCGGAATATTCCATCATGCTTCGGCCAGGCTTGGTCGACCGTACCGCATATCCATCGTCAATCTCGTTCAGAATCTGACACTTGAAGCGGCCGAGGTCGGCGTCTTGCGCGGGCTTCGCGAATCAGGCCTCATGGAGAAGGAGGACTTCACGTTAAAACGCTACAATGCCCAAGGTGAAATGGCCCAGCTTCCGGCCATCCTGGACTCGGCGGTCGCAGATTCTCCCGACCTGATCATAACCGTAACAACTCCTGCCCTCATTGCCGCCGCGAAGCGTGTCAAAGACATCCCGGTCATATTCACAGTCGCAAGCGATCCGGTCGCACTGGGGCTCTTTAAACCGGAAAACCGGCCTGCGAACATCGCAGGCGTTCATGACGATCCGCAGATGGACAAGCTTCTCGAGATGGCCCGGAAACACAATCCCTCCATTGCTTCCGTAGGCATAATATATGATCCCGCCCAGCCCAACTCTCTAATCTCCGTAGAAAAATTGCGCAGGGCATGCAGGGAGCGCAGTATAATCCTTTGTGAATCAACTGCAACTACAGTGTCTGAACTGCCCGCGGCAACCCAGGCCGTCATCCAGCGCCGGGTCGGGGCCATATTGCTCTCGGCCGACAATCTTGTCAATACCGGATTCCCCGCCGTCAATGAAATCGCGCAACACGCCGGAGTCCCCGTATATGTTACCGCCACGGAACTTATGAAGTTGGGCGCCTCCGGCGCAATTGGCGACAATTACGAGGCGTGGGGCGCGCAGTCTGGGCGCATGGCCGCAAAAGTGCTGGCCGGCGTTCCTCCCAGGAATCTGCCCATAGAAGCGACCAGAACAATGGAAATAATTGAACCTGCAAAAACCTCTGCAAAAACTTTGTCCCACCGGAACCCGGAACGTCCATGGGAAATAAGGATCGCCCGTTACAACGACGCCCAGTTTTCGGCGGACACCTGGCGCGGCATCATGGACGGCCTAAAAAAACAGGGTCTGAAGGAAGGGCGCGACTTCAACGTGCGCTGCCTGAACGCGCAGGGGGATATGACGACACTGACAAGCATCATGACAGCGATCCGCGCCGAAAGACCGGATCTTGTCATGACCATCTCCACACCGACATTGCAGGCGGCTATCCGGCAGGTCGGCAATCTGCCCATCGTTTTCGCGTGCGTCGCAGACGGAGTTCACGCCGGCGCCGGCAAATCCAATACCGACCATTTGCCTAATGTGACTGGGGTATACACCCTTTCCCCCTTCGCATCAATGGCGAGCCTGATCAAGAAATCCGTCCCGAACGCCCGCACTGTCGGCACCCTCTTTTCACCCAGTGAGATAAACTCGGAACTGAACCGCCAGTGGTTTGGCGAAGCGCTTGAGAAGGAAGGTCTGAAACTGCTTGCCGTTCCCATCAACAATAGCGCGGAGACTGCAGAGGCGACAAGTGTGATGCTCCGTTCCGACATACAGATCATATGCCAGCTTATGGATAATTCGGCCCGGCCCGCATTCGCCCAGATAGCCAAAAGGGCGAAGGACGCTGGACTGCCGTTCTTCTCTTTCGACAGCTCGGGAACCCGCGACGGGGCGACTCTGGGGCTGGGGCGGGATTACTACTACTCCGGTGTCGAAGCCTCCGAAGTGGCAGTCCAAGTCCTCCGCGGCGCAAAAATCGCGCAGATACCTCTCACCCTTACCCGTACGGAAATCATTGTGATCAATCCGGATCTTATCAGGAAATACGGCATTACCCTGCCTCAGGAATATTTAAAAATGGCACAGACGGTAAAGGGCGAGGAATAGGAAGAGGCAAAGCAATTGAGCCGGAGTGGCAGAGATTTTAAGGACATTTGCTATAAATTTACAAGGGCTAACATGAACATAGAAACAGAAATCAGTGGAAATCAAGCGATCCTTAAAGTGACAGGGCGTCTCGATGCCGCATGGGCGGAACACTTCCATAAGGCAGCCCTGGAAACCATAC
>JBAZRS010000613.1:0-3497 GCA_041662825.1 Victivallales bacterium
TGGGTTTCTCTATTTTTATGAGTTCTTCTGCATCTTCAGCTTTAAGGGACAGGGGTTTTTCAACGAACACATGCTTGCCTGCCATGAGGGCCTGTTTTGCCTGTTCAAAATGCCTCACGGCCGGACTTGCTAGAAATACTCCGTTGACGGCTTTGTCCCTGAGCACTAATTCGAATTCTCCGGTCACCGGCACATCCTTGTAGAGCTTCTGCATGCCTGCCCTTATTTCTTCCGACTGGTCGCAGATCGAATGAAGAACCCCTAATTCCGAAAGACTCCTGGCAAGATTTTTCCCCCAGTATCCGGCTCCGACAAGCGCAATGTTCTTGTTTTCCATTAGCATTCCTTAAATTAAAATGAGTTGTTAATATAATTCGCAATGCAGAAACTAAAATTCTTTTCCAGGATTTTAGAGGCTTTCCAGTCCAAGGGCCTTGTAATATTCCGGCATAATTCTTTCATGGCTGAATTTTGAAATGAAAGCCTCGCTGTTTGTTTTCAAGTAATCCCTGATGCTGTTGTTTTGCGACAGGCTAAGAAGTTTTGCTGCGGCCTTGTCGGGATCCCTGTCATCCAGCAATATTTTTTCCAGGACATCCTTGTTGCAACTTTCAAAAATATCCGTGCATCCGCCAACATTTGTGGTCAGTATTGAACAGCCGGCCTGCAATGCCTCAAGCAGGGCATTGGCCATCCCCTCGTGTTTTGATGAAAGGAAGAAGATATCGCTTGCCTTTAGAAACGGCATGACGGATTTCACTTCTCCGGGAAGGGTGAATTTCCCTTCAAGTCCTAAATTTTTAATTTTCCCTGACATCGGAGGCCCTCCGCTGCCAAGGATTAAACCGTGCAATCTGCTGTTTTCCGCAGAAGCTTTTGCGAAAACGTCAATGAAGAAATTAAAATCCTTCTCAATTGCGTTTCTCCCTATCCCTGTAACCAGTATCGCATTTTCCGGGATCCTGTTCTCCCTTCTGATGTCAACGTCCTTTTCATCCGGATCGTCATCAGCCTTTTCGACGATGTTGCGGACAACGCATATTTTTCCGATGTCAAAGCCCTTTTTAAGAAGCTCTTCCCCCGGCAGGCTTGAATTTACCATCAGGCGGGGGACATATAACGAAAGAGTCCGGTGGATAGGGGATAATTCCCCCGAGGCGATGGACAGTTCATTCCTGAGGGATCCGATGAATTTAATGCTTCTGGGACATGACCAGTAATAGGAGTTAGTGTGGAAGCTCTAGGAGAATATCATATCCGGCTTGAGTTTTGATGCGAGGGCCCTAAACTCAAGCAGCTTGGAAATCCTGGATTTCCTTTTCAGGAAAATAACCGGGACAGAAAGGGCCTTGATACTATTCTCCCATTTGTTTGTCCCTGAACATGAAGAAACAATGACAACAGGATTGATTTTACTTCTATCCAGGTATTTGAGGAAAAGAAATAATTGTTTCTCGGACCCGCCGTTCCCGAGCTGGCCGATAAGGCAGATAAGGGTTTTTCTGGTTTCCATATTCAGGATGTCCGTGTATTGATGAAAGAAACCTTTACAGTTCCGGATTGTGCCTGTCCATCCATATCTGGATTCCGCAAAGCATGAATATCCGCTGGTAAATCTGATGCCTGCTCAGCGTGCTGTAACTGACGGGATTGGGATCGGAGAACTTTTCGAAAAGCGACATGGCGGTTTTCCTGTCGCCTATAATCCTCCATACGCCTTCACCCTCCCGCTTCGAGAACAGCAGATTCCTTATATATTCGCGGAGGGCACCTTTGCTCCACGAATCAAACGGTATGCCGAAACCCTGTTTCCTCTTGTTGCCTATTGTCTGGGATATGTTCCTCCTTGCGACTTCCCGCAGGAGATACTTGCATTCCTTCGCCCTGATTTTCATCCCGATGGGGAGTTCGGATGCAAAATCAATTACCTCGTTGTCAAGGAAAGGCACCCTGACTTCGATGCCGTGGGCCGAACTTGCTATATCCACTTTCCTCAGGTAATCCGACTGGAGGTTGAGATTGAATTCCATGCCCATAAGCGTGTTCCGTATGCCAATGCCTTTTTGGTCAGGTATGAATTTTTCCATTCTCGACCATGTGGGGCCTTCATTCACCCGGCTTAGAAAGGAACTGCTGCACATTGCCATTTTGTCTTCTTCATTGAAATATGAATGGAGGAGGCAGAACAATTCCGGCGTTCCGGCTTTTGAAAAATCAATTGCCTTCCTGTACTGCCTCACTTTTTCAGTTCCTAAAAATGAAGAACTTAATGATAGCATATTGCACAGGATGTTTTTTAAGGGCAGATTTCTAAGATGGCAAATGGATGATGCGAACCTGATGCGGTCATAGCCACCGAAAAGCTCGTCGCCCCCGTCTCCGGATATGACGGTCTTGACGTTGTTTTTCATTATGGCGCTTATCAGGTATGTCGGCACGCATGAACTGTCGCCGAAAGGCTCGTCGTACTGGGACAAGACTTTTTCCAGTATGTCGGGCGAGCCCTTCGACACTTCGAGGATATGGTGGGTGGAGCCGCAAATCTGTGCAACCTCCTCGGAATAGCGGGACTCATCGAAGGACTCCTCGGAGAACTTGACATTGAAGGTATCCAGTTTTTCCTTTATCCCCTTTTTTGTGAGCAGATAGACAAGGAGGGAGGAATCTATTCCGCCTGAAAGATATGCGCCCAGCGGCACGTCGGACCGTATATGGTACTTCAGGGATTTGCAGAGGACTTCCGTCGCTTTTTCAATTGCATCGTTCTCGGAAATGGGTGTCTCGGAAATTCCCCATTTCCAGTATCTTTGGAACGCGGGTTCAGCCCCGTTCCGGACTACTGCATAATGGGCCGGGGGAAAATTACTGATATCCTGCCAGCAGGTTTTCGGAGGTATTGGAAAACCAAGCGTGAGAAAATCATTCAGTCCGGTGAAATCGGCTTTCTTTGACACTTCGGGTACTGCAAGCAACGCCTTGATTTCCGAAGCGAAAAAGAAACTGCCTCCTTTTTTCGACCAGTAGAGGGGTTTTATTCCGGATCTGTCCCTGCCGAGATAAAGAGTCTTTTCCGTCCTGTCAAAAACTGAAAAGGCGAACATTCCCCTGAACTTTTTTATTCCTTCCCCGATGCCGTAAATCCTTATGCATTCGGCAATGACCTCCGTATCGGAACTGGTCCTGAACTTGCAGCCATGTTTTTCAAGGTCGTCACGCAATTCTATATAATTGTAGATTTCACCGTTGAAAACGGTCACGTAGCGGCCGTCATGCGAATGCATGGGCTGTATGCCCGTCTCAAGATCGATTATTGCCAGCCTCCTGTGGGCGAATCCGGACCCGTTCTCAAGGAATACAGCTCCGCCGTCCGGCCCTCTGTGGAAGAGGAGCTGGTTCATTTTTTCAAGGATACTCTGCGCATCCGGATTGTAATAATTAAGGAATCCGCTTATTCCGCACATGTTTTCCCCTTGGCTAAACTCATTTGCCCCGCAATA
>JBAZRS010000614.1:0-3494 GCA_041662825.1 Victivallales bacterium
TGACGGTGGGACCCGCGTAATCGGTGGCCTTTCTGGGAGGATTGCTGTGGATGGATGCGTACTTCTCATCGTCCGGATCGAAAAGCGGTTCAACTATGTTCGCGAGAAGTTTAGCCTTCCCTGCCTTCACAAGCGGAGCGGAGGCATAGGATGAAATCAGCCAGTGCCTGTCCGTAAAGGAAAGATAATGGAAGCGTTTAGACTTTTTCCCGGAATAGGAAACACCGAATACGTCCGCAAGACCGAAGTCACCCGTTGTTGTACCGTCAGGCTCGTAAAGCGATGTCATCCCGGTGGCGATGAGCGTACCTCCGTCCTTCACGAATTTGCGGATGCGGTCATTCTCCCCTTTAGTGGTGTACATGATGTTGTTCATGACGACGGCATTAAGGCCGTCTAGATTTTTTGTCTCGCTGGAAATGACGCGGAATGGGATATGTGCTCTGGTCAGGAAAACAGATGTGCCCGAGAGTTCCTCCACGGCCGGATTGCCGGACGGGGTGCTAGTCATGATATTGGTGATGGCATTCTCATCAACATATGCGGAAGATGAATAATATAGAGCCTTATCTGCGACAATGTCCGGCACATGCCGTTTCACAGTTTCAGTGAAGGGTGCGAGTTTTTTAGAAACCCTGCCGAGACGTTCATATACTTCGTTCTCCAAGGTGCCGTCCGGATTGATGGCGTCAATGAAAAAGTATGCGCCGGCCTTGGCGAGTGTCACGGACGCTTCCGCCGTGAGTTCGGCCTCGGACTTCATCGAGGTGTGGTCGCGGAGGTTCACGCAGCGTGAAGTCATGAACTCATACGGCATGTTCTTTGAAATCCCGGCAAGGACTTTTGCGCCGAGGACATGCTGGTATTTTCCGCCGTAGAAATCGCCGGAGGTGTAGTCACACGCCACAGCAATCCCCAATGTATATGAATATGCCCAGCCGTGCATGACTGTGCTCGTCTGGTGAGTTACGGAAATGTCCTTCTTCGACTTGATGAAAGCTGTTATCTTCTGCGTGAAATACGCCATCGATTTTTCACGGAAGCGTTGAAAATCCACCCAGTCCTTGCTGCGCCAGTCGATATTCAGCGGAATCTCCCGTCCGGTTTCCTCCAGGTATTTTTTACGGCAGTTTGTGCACATGCAGACGACCGGCCAGAAGGTCATGTCGTTGAAGATCCCGTCGACATCGTATGAGATTACCTCGCCGATCTGCGCCAATGTAAATACGACATACTCGTCATTGTTCGGACAGCTCCACCAGTAACGTCCTCCGTGCTGATTTCCCTTGACGTCGGTAATCCGCCATTCCGGATGCGTCTTCGCCGAATTGTTGTGAAAGATGCTGGTGTAATATGCGACAGGGATGATTCCCTCCTTGCGCAGAAGCTTGACGGTTTCACCGAAGATGTCCCGCCCTTTGAGGTTCGAGTGCATGTGCCCGACCTTTGTCGGATAGTAGCTGTTTCCGTTGTGGCATACGGCATAGACCATAGACGATTCGATGCCAGCCTTTTTGACCATCGCGACATATTTTGCCGGGTCGAACTTCGCCATCGAGCCGGGATCGTCCTCGCTGATATGGTTGTCGATGAGGATCCGTGAATAGGCGCGCTTGTACCAGTCGTTCATTGTTTTTATTAATCTCCTGAATTGGCGTTTATAGTAGGGGCAATTGAATTGGTTGCTTAAGTTGGTGTTCACGGCCTTGGGGTGTCTTAGCATTCGGAAGGCAAGACACGCTAAAGCCGTGAACACCAACAAGAGACATTATCACAACCTTCTCCATGTATCTTTTGCTATCGGTTCGACATTACATTCAGTCAGCCGCAAGGGCAAGACGACAAAACCTGCATTTATAGCACAAATTATGCGTAAATATTTTTCTTCCGGATGATTGCATGGATGAAATTATCCGGAAGAAAAATATAAAGGTGTCAATTCCATGATGTAAGATGTATCTTATGCATGCTTGGCGAATGGCATAAACGACAAATGTGGATTTAGCACTAATCATGCATAAAAAAACAAAAACAGAGCAGATAAATCCAAGGGTGAACCTGTGCTGGGCGGGGTGGTGGAAGCCTGGCTATGTCGAGCAGAGTCGTTACCTGTACGACCACGAGCTAGTCGTGTTCACCTCCGGAAAATCACAGGCGATCGTCGGGGAACAGTCCTTCAGTTGCGCAAAGGGCGACATGCTTATTATACCACCCGGAGTCCGCCACTGGACACGCGCGCTTGACGAGAGGGTGGAGCGATATTGTTTTCATTTCGACTGGGTTTGCGAGCTGCCATCTGTGATGCCCCCCTTTGTTTATGAGTCAACCGGCAAATACAAGTGCGGCAGATGCAAGACCACACCGAAATGGCTTGAAATCAAAATGCCGTTTTATCTGACAGGCATTCCGCTCCAGCGGCTTCTCCCGCTGCTTAATCCTCTGACTGAGTGCGACAGTTCCCTTGAGGGAAACATGAAGCGGCGCGGCCTTTTCCTCCAGTTGCTCGCAGAATTGTTTGTTGCAACAAAAGAAAGAGCGGAGACATCGCATGGCGGAAAATCGCTGCGCCTGGTTCAGGCATTGAAACAAAGGATAGAGAATGATTTCCGGCATCCTCCTTCAATGAACTCCCTGGCAAGGGAATTCAATGTGACACCTGTCCACATGGCAAGGGCTTTCCGCATGATTGTCGGGATAAGCCCGCTGGAATATGTGCACCGTCTGCGTCTCGAGGAGGCGTATCTGCTCTTGTCGGACAGTTCCATGAACATCTCCGAGGTCTCGGAATCAGTCGGATTTGAAGACGCCAACTATTTCAGCCGGCTGTTCCGGAAAAAGATGGGGATGTCGCCGTCCCTTGTCCGGAAATAACTTTTTCCTGTGGGAAAGATTAGCCCCTTACGAAAAATTATAGCAAATGTTTTTGTCTAATGTCCCTTGCCTGGGAACGCCAAGCGTCTGCTTGGCTGTTATTAAGAGCCGACCAGACGGTCAGCGATCCCGGCATCCCAGCTCCCCGACAGGGGCATTTTTCCCAGAGGGAAAAACTTAAATTCTTCCCGGCAGTCACTCGCCGGATGATCCCTAAAGTTTTTGAATATCAAAACATGGGAAAAAATCCAAAGAACATGCCTTGCGGCATTAACTACAAGCAAATTCTGAATTCATTAGTGGTCAAGCCCGCAAGGGCTGTTCTTTTGTTTTGGATATTTATTTGGATTTCCCTTTCAAAGCTGGCCCGCTGTCAGGACGTTTACGACAATAATTTATCCGCCGGGATGACTATGGTTGAAATACCGTGAGTCTGAAATATAGTACACCCCGTTTCGAAAACGGGTTGTATGCTATTGCATCTGCCGCCAGATATTTGAAGGTTAAAACAATAATTGCTCAAGGATAATTGCACTCCTGTTGCAACGCTATTGAAAAGATCAAGAAATGGACTTTACAATTAAAGATGTTTCGATACTGCTTTCCAAGCCAGAAAAAGAAAT
>JBAZRS010000615.1:0-3489 GCA_041662825.1 Victivallales bacterium
CCGGAGCAATATTGTCTCCAACAACCATATCTACTGCACTGGACAGGACTATTTCGATTCAGCCGCCATATACGTCGGATTCACCCAGAAAACACAGATCACCCATAACACAATCATCAATGTGCCCTGGTCCGGGATCGCAATAGGCTGGGGCTGGGGGCTGATGGACGAAGGCAGTTTTCCTGGAGCGCCGGGAGCATTCATAGGACAGTGGGGGAACTTCGATACTCCTACCATATCCTCATGCAACAAGATCACATACAACAAGATCACCGGGTTCCTCAACGTGCTGTGGGACGGGGGCGCGATTTACACCAATGGACAGCAGGGGCCTACTTTGTCAGGAGGAACCCTCATTTCCGGAAATGTCGCATACGGGAAGCGCCTCCTGGCCGGCGGCAATATCTTTTACACGGACGCCGGTTCCAGATATCTGAATATTCGCTACAACGTGTCATACGACAATCCCATGGGGATAACGTATTTCGGACCTGCCCCAAATCCGCTTGATCCGCTGCCGTATCCCGATGTTGCAATCCTCAACGGTATTCCGTATGGCGGCGACATAGGCGGTTGCAGGCCGTACGGCGACATACGATATACTGGCAACTATTGGTCTTCTTATCCACCCTTTTTCTCAATAAGTCCCTACGTTGATCGCAACGGTACCACATATCCGGTTGACATGGAATATTATAACAACCATGTAATCACCGGTGTGCGAAATGTTCCAAGCGGATATCTGAGGAATGCCGGAAGTCCGCTTTTTAAATAAGATGAAAAGAAAAATTTCATTCATATGCATGTTTGCCGCAGCAGGGCTTCTAATTGCCGCTCTCGCAGCCGCATTTGCAGGATTTAAGATCAGGCCCAATGCCAATCTGGATGTTTCCGGGAAGAAGGTGCTCTCCGCCAAGGAGCAGAAAGACCGGGAGAGTACTGCCAACGATTTGCTTTCCAAATATAAGAATGCCCGCAGTACGGCAGAAAAACTTGCCATATTCAACAGGCTTTCGACCATCTCAGACAGGAAAATTATCGAGCTGGTTTATATGGCTCTTGAAGATTCCTCCGAGGAGGTCAGGATTGCCGCCGTACAACTCCTTGACAAGTTCGATGCGGACACCGCAATCCCAGCCATCGCCAAGGCCCTTGATGACAACAACGAGGAGGTCAGGATAATCGCTGTACAGGCGCTTGATGAAAGCAATGTCCCCGAGACCTCAAAACTGCTGGTCATTGCTGCCGATGATGAATCAGAGGAAGTCAGGTATGCCGCTTTTTCAATCGCCTTGAGCAAAGACTCCTGCACAAAGGAGGCAATATTGAACAGAACCATAAGTTCGAAATACCAGGATGTGAAGGAAAAGGTGATTGACCTGGCAATTGACACCCCGTCTCACAGGACCGTGGAAATACTTCTCGGAGCGCTTAAGGACGGAGATGAGGGATTGAAGAGCAGTATTTTCGCTGTGTTTTCGGCCTTTTTTTCAAAGGAATTCAAGACTTGTGACGAAGCCAGGAAATGGTGGGCTGAAAACAGGGGAAGATTCGATGATGAACTTCTCGGGAAATAATTGCTGTCTGGAGCTAATCTGGTTTTCCTGAAGAAACACAGGTGGACGCGTAGTAATTCTGGAATGCTGTGGCCGTTGCAAATTAACATATTGATAACCAATAGGTAAGAATATATTGATGAAATATGAATGAGTTCAAGCATGTGATGATTTACGTAAGCGTTAAGCTGGGCGTTTTTGCCTCATAAGTAGCGCGGGTCTATTTGACCCGCGAACTTCGGGTCAGATAGACCCGATTTACTCAGGAAGCGTTGCTCCATGCATGATTCCCCTGTTGGAGTTCACGGCTTTAGCGTGTCTTGGAATTCTTCCCGTTCTTTTCCACGTTTCGCTTACATCATAATTCAGAAAACAAGACACGCTGAAGCCGTGAACACCAACAAGATATAACCCCGAAAAACGTTTTCCGCATTTCTCCAAATATCCAGGATCGCCGGCACCCTTGCCGGCTCTTAGAGCTCTAGAGCCGCCAAACTGGCGGCATTCCCAAACCATAAGGAATTCCCCAATCTTTGTCGCGAACTTCGTCGATTCCATCTCCCCTTTTGCATTCTTCTCCGACTAAGCTCAGGACAAAGCTCGCGACAAAGTTTAGTGCTGGAGGCGGGGATGCTTGAAGAATTAAGACAGAGGCAATCCGCCGCGGCGGACTGTGCTACATTGTTAAGAAATCCCCAACAGACAGCCTCCCCGTAATTGATTTTGTCATCCTGGCAATCCTGTTATCCTGTCCAAAATTATAAACTTTTCCGGATCCCTATATTTATCCTTGCAACAGTTTCTTCCAGATATATTTTCTGATAAACAGCAATAACGGGATGCAAGTGAAACTTCAAAACGTACAAGGAAAGACCGGATCTTTGAAACGCCGGATTAGTCATCATGGGATGACATTCAGCGAAATGGATGGCGGTACATGCGAGAGGTGAACAAAGGAACCCTATGAAAAAAATTCTATTTGTCGGCAGTTCCATTTTTGAAGGTTGGAAAAACGCAATTGACCTGATCCCCGACTGCATAGCTGCAAATCGGGCTGTTGGCGGAACCAAAACAGCTGATTGGGTCAGGCTATTGCCGGATATCATTGTTTCTGAGACTCCAGATGCGATTCTGTACTATTGTGGCAGCAATGACCTGAGTTATGATATTCCTAAAGAACGCATCCTTGACAATGTGCGGGACTTTCGCATGATCATGTGTAAAAAAGCTCCTTTTGCCAGGCTTGCCTATTTTGGAATCATCAAGTCTCCGCAGAAGACCGGGAAATGGGATGTCATTGACACTCTAAACAAAAATATTTCGTCTATGCTTCAGGAAGGAGATCTCTATTTAGACCCGAATGAAGTTTTTTTTCATGCAGGTGCTCCTGTCGCAAGATTCTATATCGAGGATGGATTACACATGACCGACGAGGCCTATTTGCGACTTTCAGATTATGCGGCTCCCATAATTAACGGGTGGCTGAATGAGGAAGAATAAGAGGATTTCACCGCAAAGGAACAAAGGGGAATCTTTATATTGTCGATGCGGCCTCTCAAGTTGGAGTTCACGGCTTTAGCGTGCTCTTTTCCCCAGTCTTTCCCTCATATACGAAGAGAAGACACGCTGAAGTTTACCTGCACGCCTTAGGCGTACAAGCACGCCTAAGGCGTGCGACCAGGGCTGTGAACTCAAACAAGAATAAGACACAACTAAAGTTGTGAACTCCAACGGGTATATTCACGAAGCAACGCTTTCCATATTTCTTCGATCGTCCAGGAAGATCCGCCAAGATGGCGGGGTTCCCAAACCAGAAGGAATTCCCCAATCTTTGTCGTGAGCTTTGTCGCGAACTTCGTCGATTCCATTTCCCCTTTTGCATTCTTCTCCGACTAAGCTCAGGACAAAGCTCGCGACAAAGTTTAGTGGAGTT
>JBAZRS010000616.1:0-3486 GCA_041662825.1 Victivallales bacterium
GAAATTAGATTTTGCGCTGACTACAAACATCGAAAAGGACTCCCCGCTCACAAAGGGCGTCACCAACTTCTGGTATCCCCTGGCGACCTGGACCGGTGCGCAACAGCATTCAACCACCTTCACGGCCGACAGCGCCTGGACGGTGTTCCTCCGCGCCATGAAGACCGCCGAAGTCAGGGCGACCAATGCCGATTCAGGCAAGATCGGGGAGGGGCCCGCCGTGAACATCCCGCAACCGCCTCTCGCTGCGAGCCGCCAGGTCGGCGCAGGCAGGATTGTTGTTTTCGGCGTCAGCCCGGAATACCTTTTCGCGAATGTCGCATTCACCACGCTCGAGGACATCGTACTCGACAAGGGACTCAAGCGTATTCCTTCAGACGGATACAAGATGATCCTCAATTCCCTGCGTTGGCTTGCGGAACCGTCCGTCGCAAGTGGCAAACTCGGAGGCGCGGGGATGGACAAGGCGCTTCTTGAAAACTCCTTCAAAACAAAATTTGGCAAACCTTACAACTGGACGGGCTCTGCAGATGCGTTTCCCCAGGCGAATCTCCCGCTGCGGGGCGTTGTCGGTGCGCGGTCATCCACCTCGTCCGGAAAAGGCTCGGTGGCCGACTGGGTCGCCGCCGCGAAAGCCGAAGGGCTCTCATGGATAGTCTTCCTGGAGGAATTCAAGTCTTTGGACAAACCCAAGCTGGAACAGCTCAAGAAGGACTGTGTTGCGGCGACCACTGCGGAATTCGCGGCGATCCCGGGATTCGTGATCGACGACGAGTGCGGCTTCCATTATTTCCATTTCGGCAGGGATATCCCGTATCCCGGAGCCCAGTTCCTGTCTAAGGACGGCAAGGTCTTTGCATCCGACGACCCGGGGCTTGACCCGAAAAACCCGAAGCTGCCCGGACAGCTTGCGATGACGACGCTGAATTATGCCTACACGACCGGCGGTTTTAAACTCACCGCAGGCAACTACCTGTTCCGCGAGAGCAAAGTGCCATTCGCAAACTTCTTCTCGAATTTCGACGCGCATGCGGTTGTCACCGCTAAAGACGGCAGCCTCCTCGAGGATGACACTGCAGAATATCTGAAACTTGCCGAGGTCGGGCAGGGGCCCACGCCGCTGGCGATCAACTTCGTCGATGATCCCGCGAAGCTCAATAAGGCGTCCTGGAAAACCGTCCTCATGCTGCCCAAGTCGGGCGCATCGGCGGTCGGAGACAGGCTTGAAGGAAGGAATTTCGTGACCGAATACTGGAGTCAGTGGCACTTCTATCCGGACAATCCGACGCGCATTTATGTCACGGAAGGACCCGAGATCGTCCACTGGCGTTTCAACGGTCCTCGCGACTACGAGGGGAACAATCCCGACGCATTCGTCTGGCAGAACCAGCGCTGGCGCGTGAACGGCAAGGTCCGCGCCGATTCCGGAATCAAGGAAGTCGTGATTCTCGACGGTGAAAAACCATTCCGGCGTTTCCTCCCCGGAGGGAAGGAATTCGAATTCTCCTTCGACCTCTCCCATGACCGGCAGCACAACCTCGTGATGATCGTGACGGACATGAAGGGCAGGCGTGCGATATCGGGCGAGCAGTGGGACCGCGACCACCGGCTCGAGGAGTTCAACTGCGCAGATCGCAACAACCAGCTCTCCTACGGCATGCAGACAACAAGCGACGGATATGGCGTCATGGTCGGAGGCAACCAGCCGCTCGCCACTCCGAACAAGCGTATCGACGGAAAGGAGATATCACCGGCTGGAACTTTCAAGAATGACGCACTGCTTGGTGCGCCCGCATTCGACGGCGGGACAGGCGGCGAGCCGGACTTCTTTTTAAACTGCATGTTCCGGACTGCGGTTGGCGAGGCATTTCCCCCGAACTATTCTGAGGCGCTGCGACTCATGCTCACCGGCGACGTCAACATCGGAGAGGGGCGCTGGACCCACAACGCCGCCGACAAGGTCCGTATCGCAAACGTCTGGCATTCGCTCTGGCGCGCCGAACCCGCCACGGACTTCATCGGCGTCAAGCGGAACCATTTCTTCAACATCAATCCGGACAGCCCGATTGCGGTATTCTTATGGACAATAAAACTTACCCTGCTCAAGGATCTTGAAGCGAAGGCGCTACAGCTCGGATTCATCCGCACAGGCGAGGCAAAAGCATGGGCGCTGCGCGGAGCCGACGGTTCTGTCCGCTGCGGGACATGGGAGGCGAATCCTGTTTCCGGCAGGCGTTCTCTGAACATCCCGTTCGGTTTCGGCGCATATGCCGCGGAATTCGACTCCCCGCTCGGCGGAATAGTCGTCTATCCCATGAGCGAGGGGATTGAGGCGAATGTCGGACTGCCCGGCCGCGAGAATTCAAACATTCAGTTCTGGCTTGCCAAGGACCGCCTGCCGAGGAAAAAAGGGGACAGCGTGGAAGCGTCGTTCCTGCTGGTTGGAAACCCGCGCCCCACCGCGCGCACACCCTCCCTGCCAAACGGCACAAACGAGATCGCCGAAAAGTTTTTCTCCGACTTCGGCATGAATGCATCCGGCACTCCCGCATACAAGACGGAACTGAAAGCCGGCAAGATACTGGGTCAGAGGTATATCCTTGACATCGACGGAGCGGAGAAGAAATGCGCGTCAGGCGTGCTTGACGGCAAGCTTATCTCAACACTCCCAATTCGCGTCGCCGGACTGAACGACAGATGGAGCGCCTATATGCTCGAAAGGAAAGGGATGAGGACGCGACCCGTCGGAATGTTCGAAGGGAAAGCCTGGGCGGTGGTGAAACTCTCGGGAGCTCTGGACTTCTTCATGGGGCATCCCGTCACCTGCGACAACCCCGAGCTCTTCCTGCAGGTGACTAGGACGGGAGACGACGCCTGGCGCGTAGAGATTCACAATCCGACCGACAAGCCGGTCAAGGCGAAGATCGCGGCGAATCCGCTCTTCGAACCTCTCGCCGGGAAAAAAGTCGATGCCGAGATCGACCTCGCCCCCGGGTCTTCCGTGACGAAAGACTTTTGATATAAATCCGGCGGATAATCAGCTTGCGTTAACTTGATCGTATAGGAAATTCTATTTTTGTCTTGGATAAAATGCTTATTTTAGATTTAACGCTGAAAGCGTGCAGTAATATAGCCTATGGTTTCAACCATAGGGACTATAATTATGATGATTGCGTCCTGAAGGGACGGAGTATATCCATGTTTTGGGGTTTGCTCCTTAAAAACAACTCCGTCTCTTCAAGACGGATGTGGTGTGTATGATCTACCTGTGGTTGAAACCACAGGCTGTATTACCTTATCCCTCCGGGATAGAGAAAAGGAAGTAACAGAATTAAACATCATGAAAAATCCTGCGTGCCTCGCCATCTTGTCAGGGCGTAGCCTTTTAACCTGAGCGAGGTCGAAGGTTGGCGAAGACTGAAGCTTCTTTGCGTAGGCGGAAGCCCGCAGGGCAACGGCGGGTTATTCTGTCAAAATATCTTAAGT
>JBAZRS010000617.1:0-3479 GCA_041662825.1 Victivallales bacterium
TTTCAGGTTCCAAAAAGAACGCTCGAACACGAGCTACTACCAGCATGAAATCCTAAGTCCGACAGGCTCCTAGGCGGATGACCCGAGGGTCGCGGGTCAGATAGACCCGCGCTACTTTTAACTGATCCTTAACTTATCGACATTCACACATTACTCAGTAATGCCTTATTTTGAGGCTCATCCTGAGAGGCGTGGTTACGACGCATTACGCGCGGATACCTTTTCAGCCATATTTTCCCTTGAAAGAAAGCATACTGTTGTATATAGTGAAACCTTTACCATGGGTGATATTTCAATGGACAAGAAAAGCCTCAGCGAACGGGACATCTGCACCAAGTTCATCACTCCCGCCCTGCAAAGCGCGGGCTGGGACATTGCCATCCAAGTTCGAGAAGAGGTCTACTTTACGAAGGGCCGCGTCATTGTACGCGGTAAAATGGTCACCCGCGGCAAGGCGAAAAGAGCCGACTACATCCTCTACATCAAACCCAACATCCCAATCGCGATAATAGAGGCGAAAGACAATACCCACAGCGTCGGGGACGGCCTTCAGCAGTCACTCGACTATTCCGAGATACTGGACGTCCCTTTCGTTTTCTCATCCAACGGCGACGCCTTCATGTTCCATGACAAGACCGTTACCGGTAAAGTCGAAACACAGCTTTCCCTTGAGGATTTCCCTTCCCCCGATACCCTCTGGAGAAAATACTGCGCATGGAAGGGCATCAAGGCGTCGGAAGAGAAAATCGTCCTCCAGGATTATTATGACGACGGAAGCACCAAGATGCCGCGCTATTACCAGAGCGTCGCCATAAACAAGACAATGGAAGCCATTGCAAACGGACAGGACAGGATTCTCCTCGTGATGGCCACCGGCACAGGCAAGACCTATACCGCCTTCCAGATCCTCTGGCGCCTCTGGAAGTCCGGGACTAAAAAACGCATCCTCTTCCTCGCCGACAGGAACATCCTGGTCGATCAGACCAAGACCAACGACTTCAAACCATTCGGCCAGGCAATGACAAAAATATCGAAACGGCAGACCGACAAATCCTACGAAATCTATCTCGCCCTCTACCAGGCAGTGTCAGGAACCGAAGAGGAGAAGAACATCTACAAGCAGTTCTCCCCAGACTTCTTCGACCTGATCGTCGTGGACGAGTGCCACCGCGGCAGCGCCGCCGATGACGCGAACTGGCGCGAAATCCTCGAATATTATTCGTCCGCAACCCAGATCGGCCTCACCGCCACACCAAGGGAAACCAAGTACGTCTCCAACATCAGCTATTTCGGCAGCCCTGTCTATATCTACTCTCTCAAACAGGGAATAGAGGACGGCTTCCTCGCCCCATATAAGGTCATACGCATCGACATGGACAGGGATCTCATCGGATGGCGTCCGGAAAAAGGCAAGCTCGACAAACACGGCAAACCCATCGAGGACCGCATCTACAACCAGAAGGACTTCGACCGCACCCTCATCCTCGAAAAACGCACGGAACTTGTCGCTGAAAAGATTACCGCGCTCCTTAAGGCCACGAACCGTTATGACAAGACGATTGTCTTCTGCGAGGACATCGACCATGCCGAAAGGATGCGCCAGGCCCTTGTGAATCTCAACTCGGACATCGCCGCAAAGAACCGCCGCTATGTCATGCGCATTACCGGCGACAATCCCGAAGGCAAGGCCGAACTCGACAATTTCATAGACCCGGCGTCCGACTATCCTGTCGTTGTCACCACCTCCCGCCTCATGAGCACCGGAGTGGACGCGCAGACCTGCAAACTTATCGTCATCGACAAGAACATCTCCTCCCTTAGCGAGTTCAAGCAGATAATCGGTCGCGGCACAAGGATCAGGGAGGAATACGGGAAACTTTTCTTCACCATCATGGATTTCAGGAAGGCCACCAACCTGTTCGCCGACCGCGATTTCGACGGCGATCCGGTCCAGATATACGAACCTCAGCCTGACGGACCGATCCTGCCGCCGGAAATAGATGAGCCTACTGAGTCAGGAGATGTGATTGTCGATCCCCCGCCCCCGCCTCCGCCCGGCGAAGGAAGGGTGAAATACACTGTCGGAGATGTCACAGTCCATGTCATATCCGAACGCATCCAGTATTATGACAAGGACGGGAAACTCGTGACGGAATCTTTGAAGGATTACAGCCGGAAGGCCATCAAGAATAATTTCTCATCCCTCGACGATTTCCTCACCCGCTGGAATTCCGCCGACAAGAAGCAGGCGATCATCATGGAGCTTGAAGCCCAGGGACTGGTGCTGCAGGCATTATCGGACGAAGTCGGTAAGGAACTCGATCCGTTCGATCTCGTCTGCCATGTCGCGTTCGACAAGCCCCCCCTCACCCGCAAGGAACGCGCCGAGAATGTCCGCAAGAAGGATTATTTCACGAAATACGGCCAACAGGCTCAAGGTGTCCTCCACGCCCTCCTGAAGAAATACGAGGACGGCGGAATCGAGGATATAGAAAATCCCCAGGTCCTCAAGCTCGCCCCATTCGACAAAATGGGCCGCCCCATGGAAATCATAAAGATCTTCGGCGGCCGGAAAGAATACGAGGAAGCCGTAAAAGACCTCGAAAAGGCTTTATACATAGCTTGAACGGAGCGCTGGCATCCTGCCGGCATATTTGCAATGTGCAGAAAATGCACATTTGAAATTGATTGTGTTTTACGAGCGCGAAAGCGCTCCTTGGAGTGCGGTGATTCATCACCGCTTTGTTTCGCGAAATTCATTTCGCGGAGGTTCTTTTGGACGGAATGAATTCCGTCATTAAAGGCGGCAATGAATTGCCGCACTCCATGTGCGAATTGCGCAATTCGCATAAGAATTCAGTATGTGCATTTTTTGCACATACTGTCCTTGATGGGGATATTTTATTATGAAAAGTAAAAAAATAAATAAAATCAGGGAATCCTCTGCAGAATATTGCAGTTCTGAAATCATCCTCTACAAGTCTCCGGGTGGCAAGACAAAACTTGAAGTCAACCTCAAAGGTGAAACCCTCTGGCTCAGCTTGAATCAAATAGCTTTCCTTTTTGGCAGAGACAAGTCAGTCATATCAAAGCATCTATCCAACATATATAATACCAAGGAGTTGGAAAGAAATCCAACTGTTGCATTTTTTGCAACAGTTCAAAATGAGGGTGGGCGAATTGTCGAACGACAAGTCGAATACTTCAACCTTGACGCCATCATCTCCGTCGGCTACCGGGTGAATTCAAAGCGCGGCACTCAGTTCAGAATATGGGCTACGGGAGTCCTCCGCGAACACCTCGTTAAAGGATACACTGTCAACGAACGCCGCCTAAAGGAACTGAACCAGACTATAAAGCTGATTGCGGATTTCGCAGAAAAGAGAAGTCTGTCCGGAGACGAGGCGACTGCCCTCCTCAGAGTGGTCAAGGACTACAGCTTTGCACTCGACCTGCTTGACGACTACGACCACCAGCGG
>JBAZRS010000618.1:0-3448 GCA_041662825.1 Victivallales bacterium
AAGAAGTGCAAATTCATCGTTTATGAGAAGAGGACGGCGTTCCGGAGCTGTGTTGAACGGCGCCTGCCATACATGGGGGTCTATCCCGGGAATGACCGTCCGCTGAAAAAAGTCAGTGCTGATGATGAATACTGCAACCTTGGAGTTTTCCTCAATCGCCTGGCGCCCGTGCGGTTCCAATATCCCGCCGATCCAGACACCGCCGCGCGGAAGTACAGTGCGGAGAGAACCGGAAAAGCGCGCCATCTTCCCGCTCAGGACGATTCCCAGTTCAGGCGGAAGATGCATATCGAAAATCGGTTTCGGGATCAGGCGGTGGGAATGCGAGCTGAAAATAATCATCCTGTCATCTGAAAACTGGTAATGGCTCAACGGCAAATTCGGGGTTTTCATAGATTTCCTGCTCCTTGCGACAGACAATTAGAGTTTATTGCCGCCTTTGATTACAATACTGAAGGGAACCGCTAAAAGCATCAAGAATGCTGAATAAATACAACGATTTCACATAAAGATACAATTCAAAAACATTGTGTCCAATAAGATTTTATGATATAATCTAAGTCAAAGCTTACAAAATGTGGACTATGAAGGAGGTAGCTTAACATCATGAAAACCTTTATTCGTACAATGAAATTCCAATCATTACGCCGCAATCCTCAACCACCAATCGTCAATCTCTGCCCTTTCAACTCTCCTGTGTTTAAAATCGGAAATCGTCAATCGGAAATCGTCAATCCCTTCACCCTCATCGAGCTCCTGGTGGTAATTGCGATCATCGCAATTCTGGCCGGAATGCTCCTTCCGTCCCTGCAGGGCGCCAGGAACAAGGCGAAGCAGATCAACTGTTCAAGCAATCTCAAACAGCTCATGCTTGCAGATCTCCTGTATTTGGACGATAGCGGTTATCACGCCTCAAACTTTATCGGTGCAAATGTTACCGCCTCCACCTTCGGCTACACTTACGGCTATGGACTTGATGATTATGCGGTGGAAAGTCTTGACGTTAACAAGAGGCCTCCCGGTATTGGCGCTATGAGGAACACCGGGTTTAACAGCAGATACGCCTGCCCGTCTTTACCATGGAACGATGCCGCAGCGGATCAGACTAAACCTCAGTTCACCATACAAATCAACGGGGCTGGCTTTGCCATCAGTCTAGCCCAAAGGACCGGTACCGCAGCCGAGCAGGGGCGATGGAGACACTGGATGAATTCCTCCAGGATCAAGAGGCCCACAGATGTCGCACTGTTCACGGATTCATACGGCACTCCATGCGGCGGGGGAAGTTATTGGCGCACCTCAGGTGCTTCCGGTATAGACTATCGGCACTCCAGGTCAACCAGCTATTCGGGAGGACTTGCAAATGCCGCTTTTCTGGACGGGCATGTCGATGGTGTAGGATACTTTTGCACTGAATTTAATTTCAAGAATAATGGCTCTGCCTCCCAGAAGTTCGAGTATCAGGTATTTTGGGGGTCTCCCGACCTTGACACCAAAGTTGCCGGAGTTGAAGCTGCCGTGTATCCGTAGTTGACGAATTAGCCGAGTGGCATAGGCACACAGGAACAAAGGCGCATAGCGGCAAATACCAGGGTATATGCCATCAGATTCCAAACAAGCCCCAACATTCAAGGGAAGAGAAACCCATTTGAACATTGAACATTCAACTTCGAACGGCCAACATCGAATTTGGAAGTGCAAGAAAAAGGGATCCTGATGCACACAAGCGATTCTCTGAAAAAAGATGCCATGCTGCTCGGCATCGAGTCCGGTGACACAATTTTCATCCACTCGTCCTTTAAAAGCATAGGCCCGGCTGCCGTCTTTTCTTGATCCGCGAGTTTCTCTGCATCGTGCTGGAGGCGGGCAAGGCCGATCCGAAACGTTTTTTCAAATCATACGAGGACTAATCCACCGAAGAACTGAATTCTGCTAAAATTATACAATCATTTCAAGTTAAGATGCAACCGTCATTTATTGATTTCATTATTTTTTAATGATATAATCATTTTAAAATTGGGGTTGAAGCGCCATCGTTAAAAACTAAGGAGTAGCACGTGAACAAAATTTTATTATCGGCAACCGTTATTTTTTCTATGGTCTGCGCGTCTTTTGCGGTGGAGCTTGTGAAGGACGGCAAGGCGACGGCCGAGATCGTCATCCCGAAGGATGCCAATCCGATAGTTAAGACGGCTGCGGTGGAATTTCAGGACATCATTGCAAAGATGTCGGGAGCGAAACTCGACATCGTGAACGAAGCGAGCGGCAAGGTCAAGAGCAGGGTCTGGTTCGGTGAAAACGAGATGACGAAGAAGCTCGGATTAGACCTGAAAGATGTCAAATACGACGGATACAGGATAATAGTGAAGGGCGACGACGTTATCGCGGCCGGCGTCGACATCGAATGGTACAAATACTACGGTTTCTGCGAAGACAACCTCTATAAGGTCGCAGACAAATGGCTGAAGCACACTGGCGGACACAAATGGCGTTCGCCGATGTTCATGGAGGGCCTCTACAATCAGTGCCGCGAAAAGGATGCGTCGAGGCGTCTTGGGTTTCACGACGGCATTGATTCCACCGGCACCATTTTCGCCGCCTACGCGCTGCTCGAACAGCTCGGGTTCCGTTGGTACATGCCCTTCGCCGACATCGGGCAGGTCATCCCTGATAAGAAGGATATTGCTTTCGCCGACCAGAACATTAAAAGCGAACCGGCATTCCGTTACCGCAACTGGAGCCACTGGCGCGGCTGCCGCGATGAAGCCATGTGGTTCAAGTCGATGGGCGGCGGGATGAGCGAATTCATATTCTTTTATCATGCCGCAGGCCGCATCCTCGACGGAAATGAAGACCCGGAATGTGCCGGCAAGGTCAACGGCAAGACCGATTTCCACGCACCAAAGCTCTCTGGAGAAAAGTTCCGCTCAACTTTCATGCAGTATCTTGAATATGCCAATGCTTTCTATCCGAAAACGCTCCCGTACGTCAGCTTCAACCAGCCGGACGGATGGAGCACTATGGATGACGAGGACATTGCCAACGGATGGGACAAGCTGAAAGAGCGCGGCAACGAGGGGCGCTACAGCGATTACGCATGGGATTTCAATATGAACATGCTGGAGCGCTATAACAAAAAATATCCCGGCAACAAACAGCGCAAGGCCTTTTACGCCTACTCCTATACGGTAGGCGTTCCCTCACAGCTCAAAGACAAGTTCATTCCAGAAGAGATGACCTGTGTTTTCACAAACACGACGGCCTATGACCATCTCAATCCTCAGTTTAGCAGCATCATGAAGGAGTGGCTCAAATGTGTCAAGGAACCTGAACAGTTCATCTACTACGACTATCTTTACGACCGCGTCCCCCACCGCAATTATCCGCCGGCACCTTACATATTCACAGAAAACCTGAAGCAGCTTTTCAAAAACGTCACGTCCGACAA
>JBAZRS010000619.1:0-3441 GCA_041662825.1 Victivallales bacterium
AGACGCGTCAGCAGAGTGACGCGACTACAACAAATCAAAGCTGTAGCCGCGTCACTCTGCTGACGCGTTCTTTTATTGCAATTTGAAGACGGCAAAACATTTTCTGTGATTTCCCACAAAGAGTTAACGTATGAAAATCAGTTTAAAATCGTGTGATTTGACGGGCACAGTGACCGCGCCGTTCTTCACATCCAAATCCTTGCCGCTTTCGCCGTCGAGGATTTTCTCGAATTTGTCCTTGCCCAGAATTCCTTTCACCGCAGGAGAGACGGCTGCATCCACATCCTTGTCTCCGGCGTTGAAAATCACGAGCAGGGCCTTCGGACCGTCAACCGCCATCCGGTTCAGATAGGCTGTGGCGACGACCTCTTCGCCTTTGCCGTCAATCTTGACAAGTTCACCGCTGCGCCAGTAGGGAACCCATTCGGTGGCCGCGTTGAAATAAGCGACGTTTTCAAGTGCTTTGACTGAGGCATCCAGCACTTCCTTGCGGAATCCGCCCGTACGGCCGAAGCCGATGTCGTGCAGCAGTGCAAGCCCGATCACCGAACGGGTCTGTATCGGATAGGCGTCCACAGGATCGGCCACGCTCGGGAAATGATAGACGGGAAGGCCGTTGTATCTTCCGCAGTAGGCGCGGTAGCGTGCCAGTGTCCCGAATCTTGTAAGTTGATCGTAACCTTTGCAATACCATTTGCTCTCATAGCAGGAGATCTGCGTGGCAAAGCTTTCCATTGGCATGATGCCAGGCGGATATCGTCCCTGCCAGGGGCGCATTGCGTTCTGGTGCGACACCACCGCCATGCGCTTGAATAAATCCCTGAACTTTAAAATATTCAGTTTTCCCTGTTTCGAACCGTCGTCGGCGACATAGGCGGTGTCCCGGACGAGACTGCCCGAAGACCAGTACTGCTGGTGGTCCCAGTGGTAGCCGTTGATGCCGCATTTGCGCTGATGCTGGTCGAACGCCCAGACGCGCATGTCGACATTCGATTCGGTCATGTCAGCCCATTGGCGTGTCCCCTGCCTTGCGTCAAAACGTCCGAACGGAGTTTGGATGGTCTGGTATCCTGGCATCGGCTGAGGTTCCAATGTCGTGCGGTAGCTCCACTCGCCGGCATAGGTGTCGAATTCCTTCATGCCCTGACCCATCGTATTGTTGGTGGCATAGCGGTGTACAAGGGCGCTGTAGTCGGGATAACCAAGCCGTTTGTATGCCAGGATCTGCATCCTCATTATCTCATAGTCAAGCTCATCCCTCATGGTCAGACTGTCCATTCCTGGACCCGTCCCGGAGCAGGTGTTGCTCGCTCCGCCGAAGCCGGCAAGATAGGCGCTTGAGGATGCGGGTTTTTGAATACCTTCCCATTTGCGGTAGTCGTACGGCATCGGCTTCACAGGCACCGCCTGCAGTCCGAAAGTCAGCGTCCTCGGTTTCTCAATCCTGGTCTTCTTGTTGACCAGATGGAGGACAAGGGATATCTGCTCCCCCTTTCTCGTCAGGCTGTTTGACGGTTTAGAAGGATCGAGCATCCACCCCTCGTCGGATTCCGCAACATAGTAAAGTCCGCGTTCACCGTCGCCGATGTAAAGGACGGGGAGAAATTTTCCTTTGATGTTTCCGGCGCCGTTCGACATGTTGCTGTTCCAGAAGATCCCGTCCTTCGACGGCAGCTCCCCGTGTGCGCCGACCTGGCAGCTCAAATCCTGGATCATGAAGCAGTTCAGCGCCTTCGCGGGCATGTTTATGGAAAGATCCATCCTCTCTATTTCGACGGTTTTTTCCGGGTCAAGGGTGATGCTGACCAGGCACAGTCCGTCGTACTCGGTGACAGATTTTGTTTTTACTGTTAGCGCCCCGAGTTTTCCGACCCCCTCGGCTGTCATGCGTCCCGGATTTTCGAATGTCCAGACGAGTTTGCCGTCATCCGACAGCTTGCTCTCAACTCCGTTGATCTTTGCGGATATCGCAACAGGTTCTGCAAGAAAATCAATCTCCCCGCTGATCATTGACTGCGGGAGGCCGTTGGAGGCGAAGGTGTAATTCCTGTTCCACAATGACAGGGAATTCACTTTGCGGGCCAGAGGCTCAAAGGGCGGTATGGGATTCAGCTCTTTGCCGATCGAGTTGTGTTCCCATTCGTAGTTGCGCCGGGTGAAAGTTTCCGTTGACGTGTGAATGGTTTTTCCCTTGGCGTCGAGCAAATGCATCGTTATCAGATACTGTCCCTCTTTGAGTTTCGGAACATCGAGTGTCGCCGAGAGCGGGCCTGTTGCGGGCATTTCTAGTGTCTTGTCCAGGAACTGCAGTCCGGCGGCTGCCGCCTTCGCCTGGTGCTGTGCCAGGAGGGCGGTCTCCAG
This sequence comes from Victivallales bacterium, assembly GCA_041662825.1. Taxonomy (GTDB): domain Bacteria; phylum Verrucomicrobiota; class Lentisphaeria; order Victivallales; family GWF2-50-93; genus GWF2-50-93. The sequence goes on from JBAZRS010000619.1 coordinate 2,362, forward strand.
TTTGACCCTGACCTTCTTCCCCTCCTTGAACGCCGGATCGATTCCGAGCATGTCAGTGTCGGCATAGACTTCCAGTTTGTCGTAGTATGGCATATACGCGGTATGGAGATCGGGAGTCTTGGCTGTTTTGCGTCGGGCGGCATAAGGTTTCAGCCAGTTCGCCTCAAGATCCGCAGGACGGAGCGTAAAGCGGTATTCGTTGCGGAAAACAGTTTCCCCGTTTGCGGATTTCGCCTCAAGCTTCAGATGGTTCATCCTGCGCAATGAAAGATAAGCTGGTGCCCAGGTAAGATCTATCGGCTTGGGCAGGGCGATGGTTTCGTCCTGGGAACGGGCGACGGAACCAGATTTCACTTTTTCCGTTTTTGAATAAACGGTTTTCCCGTTCGAGTCAATCAGCTCGGTTGTGAAATCAAGGGCGACATCATTTCCGCCTGCGTTGGAGATCTGAACGTCGAGTTTACCCTCTTCAAGAGGGCCGAGACTCTCAACGCGTATCGCCGGAGCTTTGCGATCCAGTATGAGTTCGGGGAAGAGCCGCCAGTTTTTCCAACTATGCGGAACCCAGGCCGCCCAGAACTGTTCAGGATCTGAGGAACTGACAAGCTGTGTGTAGATGCAGGTGTTTTCCGGGACGGGCATGGAGTAACCAAGACTTCTCAGCGGTATCGCAAGTTCCAGGCTCCATTCGGTCTCAGACACCTTGCTGCCTACAAGCGCTCCGGAGTCCCATTCGAGACCCGGCCATCCCTCGGTCATGCGGGGCCGCGAATCTTCGACCGCACCGTAGGCGTTGACCATGATCTTGTAGAAGAATTCGTCAAAGATTTTTTCCCGGTCCTTGATTGTCCCGAACTGTATCTCGACATGATCCTCCCTGAGTATGTTGTTTCCCGCGTCCGGATTGCTTCCGCCCTGGTCTCCTTTCCGTTCCGTGGCGAGAATCGTACCCTTGGGATAAATCTGATAACGTTGGGCCACATAGAGGTTTTCCTCGTCCCAGGCTAGATACCAGACCGGCTGCAGTTCCTTCGGCAGCAAAACCTTCTCCTTGAGGGTCATGAATCCGGTGATACGTGA
>JBAZRS010000620.1:0-3439 GCA_041662825.1 Victivallales bacterium
TATCGCCCTCATGCTGTTTGTGACATACTCCGACATAATGCGCGAATTGCCGGCATCTGTAAAGTCGCCTGCGCCCGCCAAGAAGGAATTGAATCCAGTCCCTGCTGAGACTCCCTGAAATGGCAACAGCGGACATGTTTTTTTCATTCGAATGAAAAAAACTCATTGTGGCGAAGTCGGAATTACTCGATATAGCAGAACATGAAAGCTGTATCCCCGAAAGTGACGATATCTCCCGGATGAAGCATGCGTTTTGTGATTTTCTCGCCGTTGACCATTGTCCCGTTTGTGCTGTAACAGTCGAAAAGAAGCGCGGAACGTTCATAGATTATCAGCTGGGCGTGCTTCCTTGAAATATCATTGGAGTTTATGTGGATGTCTGAATGGGAATCCCTGCCGATATTAAGCGCCTTTCCTGCCGGAGGAAGGGGAATGCTGTTTTTCCTGTCCGAAGATTCGTCGATGCACAGGAGGGAGAGTCGCTCAGGCTTGTATTCGGCTGAAAATTTGAAATCATGCTTCGAGATCGAGGGGTCGTTCACGATATGGAAGTCTGCGTTGTATTTCCCGATAAGAAGTTTGCTGTCGTCAAATAGCGGTACTGGAACATCTGCACTGACCCCGTCAGCTTTTATCTGGCTTTCAGGTGAATTTGAAAGAGCCTTGAGGAAGCAGCAGTTGTTGTGATAGAAAATAAAGGCGCAGACCGTTTCATTCTGCAGGCGGTTATCGCAAAATTCATTGGGTCCTATAATGCAGGGTTTCTCTTTTTTGAATATGATTCCCGACTGGGCCTTTGGGAGGACAAGGGAGAATTCATCTATGCCGGGTTTGCTCTCGGTTTTATTTTTCGCATCGGCTACGGCTCCAAACAAAAATACAAGAGGGACGCGGTCAATGTAAATGACATGCTTGTCGTTTATCCTGAATATCGCCTGATGGCTTGGAACGCCGTCGACCGTCATGTAATTTGTGTTGCTAGACTCAACGGCATACCATTCTGAGCCTATTTTCTGGAAGACAATATGCAGGTTCTGCACATTCGGGATTCCGACGGGAATATCCGAGTTGTGCGCGTCGTCGGTGATGCTCAACCTGGTCTTGGTGGTCGGAAAATCCTTTTTATACCAGTTGGCGCCTATCGTATAGAAGCAGGTGAGTGCGGGTTGCTTCGAGGCAGGGGGAACGGATGCAGGCTGGACGGGAAGCTGTGTGCTTGTGCCAATAACTGGACCGCCCTGTATGTTTGCCATGTAAATTACCCCGTTGAGACATCGCCCGGATAAAGGTTGTATTCAATTAAGCACAGTAATTTATTTGAAAAGAACGGGAAAGCAAGCAGTTGCAGGCAATTTGTTGTATTCATATTTTCAGAGCATCATTTTCCTTAGATCTCTTACTTTGGCTGCGATGTTTTCATTCGCGGTTATTTCGGTAACCATTGCTATTTTACGCGCTCCGGCGGAAAGAAGTTCCGGCATATGCCCTGATTTGATTCCGCCCATCACCGTGAATGGTATGTGCAGCAGCGGGGCGATCTCCCCGATGACATCAACGCCAAGGGCCGCCATTGTGAGCGACTTAGTCTGCGTATTGAAAATCGGGCCGATGTTGACATAGTCGGCCCCGGCGGACTGCGCTTTCAGGGCTTCTTCCGCCGAGTGGGTGGAAATTCCGAATATCATCTCGGGCGCCGCTTCCCTTGCAGCTCCGATGGGGAGGTCTCCCTGGCCGAGATGGACGCCGTCAGCTCCAGCGGCAAGGGCGACATCCACAAGATCATTGATTATCAAAAGCATCCCGTGCCTGTCGCATATTCTGCGGAATTCGCATGCAAGCGTAACAAGTTCCGCCATGCTTTTGTTTTTCTCCCGCAGTTGCACTATCTTCGCCCCGCCTTCGGCAATCTGTTCAAGGACGTAAAGAGGGTCACGCCCCGCACAGAATTCGGATGAAATCACCGGATATATGTCTATCTTGTCGAATGCGGCCAGTCTTTTCTCTTTTGTCTTCATATCCTGATAATCCTGTTATCCTGTCGATATATCATCTTTGGAATTCATGCGGATCTATCGGTTTCAGTTTAAAATCCGGTTTCCATTTCGGCGACTGCGAATAAAACGCGTTCGGATTGTCGAAAAGGATTGATGAAACAGTTTTTTCAGGATGTCCGTCCCTTTTCATGAAATCGCAGACCTTCACAAGACTCAGGGGATCTGAAACCCCCCAGTCAGCGGAACCGTTGATTATCATTCTTTCGCCACCGAATTCTTTCACTATCCTTGAAACGCGTTCCGGACTCAGTTTTGAAATCGGGTAAACTGTCATCCCGGTATAACAAGCTGTTTTCCTCGCGAAGGGCATCGATTCCTCGGTATTGTGGTCTATTTCGACAAGTTCTTCAGGTATTTTCTCGTTCTTGATGACATCAATAGTCCGTTTTATCGCTTTGACCTTTTCAAAATGGGCGAGATGTACAATCACCGGGATTTTCCTCATGTGTGCGATATTCAACTGCCTGGCGAAAACCTCCTCTTCCTTCCCGTTTATGTTGTTAAACCCGATTTCCCACATGGCTATGCATCTGGGATGATCAAGATATTCATCCATTCCTCTTATCACTTCAAACGCAAGGGGTGTGTTTTCGGCTTCCTTGGGATTTACGGAAACGGCTGCGAAATGGTCGATTCCGAATCTTCTCGCCCGGACGGTTTCAAAGTCGAGGATCAGTCTGAAGTAGTCGAAGAAGGTTCCGGCATATCTCCTGTTCGTTCCGAGCCAGAAGGAGGGTTCTACGCAGGCCCTGATGCCGGAATCATACATCCTCTGGTAGTCATCAGTGGTTCTGGAATACATGTGAATGTGAGGTTCAATGATAATCATGGGAATTACGAATTAGAAATTACGAATTAAGAATGATGAATTACAGGGTGAAAAAATACAGCATATGCAGATGAGCCGCAACTGAGAAGTTGCAGTTTTCTGAAGAAGCCTGAACATTCTCACTTCACGAATATCATTTTCTTTAATTTTGCCCCGTCCACTTCTGAAACGGATACGCCTCCCTTCAAGGCTTCAACTGCGGCAAGCCCTGCGGCTTCGCCGATGGATGCGACCACCGGCATGACCCGCAACGATGAGTGCGCCTCGTGAGTCGAACTTACCGCCCTGCACGCCATCAGTAGATTCCTGCTTCCTTTCGGGACAATGCACCTGTAGGGAATTTCATAATAGCCGCCTTCGATCTGCTTGATTATCGTGCCTGAGCCTGAGGGATTGTGTATGTCAATCGGATATGAGCTCCTGGCGATCCCGTCGTCAAAAGTCTTCGCCTTGACCACATCCTCGGCACTCAGCACATACTCGCCCATGACGCGCCGGTTTCCCTGACGCCTATCTGCGCCGCTATCTTCAGGATGAAGGAATCCCTGCATAACTG
>JBAZRS010000621.1:0-3435 GCA_041662825.1 Victivallales bacterium
ATCGTGATGTCGCCCTGTTTCTTTTCGATGATCGTCATGATTGCCCCTTTTATTGATTTATGTGCGCCGATCGTATTCAGTGATATGGAATTTTATTTTTGTATGCATCAGATACGTTTAATCTTAATGCGGAAGCTTCGGGAAATCAAGAAGAAGGAAGGTAAATACAACGGAAAATTCAATGCGTCAGTTTTTTTTAGGCGCGAGTTGTTCTTGGCAGGGTAAGCGGGGTATCTTTCGAATTACGCTTAATCAAGATACTTCTTGAGGTAACTCGGGTCTATCTGACCCGCGTCTCTCGGGTCAGATAGACCCGAGTTACCTCAAATTGAATTTCTCTCAGTCCGGCTATGTGGGATTATAAAGACTGACGTATTACGGGAAATTCAAAATCTCGAAATCGGGATTCCCGAGAATATTTGATATTGAATAAGCATGACGGGACTGTTCAGCGCCAGTTCATTCATCCTCGCAATACATTGGCTGCCGATCATCCTCAGAGGTCGTCGTTTCGCAGATCGACGAGGAAGAATCCTGTAAGAAGGTCGGCCATCTCAAAAGGATCGACACCGATATCAAGTCCGATGATTAGAATCTGCAGTCCGGCGCCGATTTCTGCAGGGCCGTAGTCCGGACCGACTCCGCCAGCCGCGGATGCGTCGATTACGCTTGCCTGAACCCCGCTTCGGCTCTCAAAACCAAGCGGGAGCTTGGGCATGGGGCGGTTGCGTGGACCGGGCAGTCCGGCATAGACCGATGCGTAAGAACCTACGAATGCGGAAGCAATCTCCGTCACCCGTGCATCCACCGCCACTCCCGGCCCCACACGGAGGCGCAGGCGCGCTATGTCAAAGACGTCCAGGACGCGGTTTGGCAGATACAAGACAATCTTGTGCAGCGTTCCGTGTGATTCGCTGTCATTTGCCGCCTTTTCCTCCTCTGCTCCAACACTCGATGCAGTTGCGAATATACCTGATATGATAATCGCCACAATGAAACGATTCATGTTGCCCCCTGTTATTTTAATTAACATTAAGGCGTCTGTGGATGGATACATATGGGGGATATCCCGACCTGGACATGGGGTAAAACCCTACCGTCGGAAAGCGCTTGAATGAAGCCTCCATTTCATGCCGACGTCTTTTCCAATGATTAATTATCGGTCATCCCTACGGATCAAACAAGGGCGAGATAGGAATCAGCAATTAAAGAAATATCATTAATGATTTGGTTAAAGAATTTGTCTTTATTGTTTTTATGTCAGGCGCTTCCCGCTTCGCCCTGCGAGTTGCGAGGGACAGGCTGCTCATCAATAAATCATCAAGATCCAGAATAATCATTTTCCATTTTGATTTTAACGCTCATGGTCTAGCACCGAGTGAAACGAGGTTGCCAGCACCAGCATGGTTAAAATTCTAAATCCTTTGTTCTCTCACAGAGGCACGGAGGCGCAAAGATGTATGAAAATGAAATCTGGAAAATAGTGGTTGACTGTGCGATTTGCCTTCATAAGGAACTTGGCCCAGGTCTTCTCGAGTCAGTATATGAAGTTCTGCTTTCGCATGAACTTGAATTGAAAGGCTTGAGAATAAACCGTCAAGTTCAAGTTCCTATTGAATATCATGGAATCAAATTCAATGAAGGGTTTAGGGCGGATGTTGTAGTGGAAGATAAGGTGATTTTGGAACTGAAATCTGTTGAATCTGTAAATGATGCTCATAAGAAACAGGTGTTGACATTTCTTAAACTGACTGGATGCAAGCTTGGATATTTATTGAACTTCGGCGAAGCCTTGATGAAAGATGGAATAACAAGGCTTATCAATGGGAAAATTGAATGAATATCTCCGTGCCTTTGTGCCTCTGTGAGAGAAAATCTCCGGATTGAGAACGGGACGGATATCAAGGTTATACAGGAACTGCTCGGGCATAACAGTCTGGAGACGACCATGATTTACACGCAGGTGGCGCAGAAGAAACTGGCGGTCGTTGAAAGTCCGCTGGACAGGCTGGGGGTGGGGGGCAGTCGTTAGTCGTTAGTCGTCGGATTGCCACGGCATAGTTTTCCAACGAAGCCGGGTCATCGGTTCAGTTTCGAATAACAAATCGGAAGAATCACAGACAGGATATTCAGGATAAAATGAATTCATTAAATCTGGAAAATCCTGTAATCCTGTCTATGACTCTGCGCCTCTGTGGTTGAACTGGGAAAAGAGAACAGGCTGGAAAGCCTGTCCTACACCTTGTAATCGCATCTCAGGCAGCGACCGGCTTCGCGGCAGGCGTCCTCCGCACTGATGGTCTTTTCGACCTCGACGCTTATGAGGCGTTCTTCTGGGTTGAGCATCGGGAACTCCACCGGCAGCGCCTCGGCAATCTCCTTTTCAGGATCAAAGTCGATTGCGGGCAGGGTAAACTTCTCCCAGAAATATTCCTTTCTCCCAGGCATCAGCTTTTTATCTATGGATTTGGCGGCGCGCTGGCCGGCGGCAATGGCTTCAATCACCGTTGACGGGCCGAGGACGAAATCTCCGCCCACGAAAACATCCGGGACAGGCGTTGTTCCGGTTTTCTCGTCGGCATTCAAAGCGCCGTCAATGATTGCGTTGATGTCGTCACCGGTGAGTATTGAGCCGGGATCGGATTTGTGTCCGATAGCGAGAAGTATCGTGTCTACTTCGCGGTCTTCGTCGGAACCGTGAATTTCTTCGGGCGCGCGTCGTCCGGTCTTGTCGAATTCGCCCAGGCGGTATTTCCTGATTGTGGCTATGAGTTTGTCGTTTGCAGATTTCCTTATGCCCACGATGTTCTCGAGGAATTCCACCTTGACACCCTCGACTTCGGCTTCGCGGATTTCAATCGGATTAGTCGGCATTTCCTTGCGTGTGCGGCGGTAGACGATAGTGACTCTTTTTGCGCCGAACCTCTGGGCGATTCGCGAGCAGTCTATAGCTGCATCACCGCCGCCGATGACCATGACATCGTCACCGACACTTATTGTTTCTCCTTTGGCTGCGCGTTCAAGGAACTTGGTTCCGGGGAGTACTCCAGGCAGATCTACGCCGCTGATGCGGGGCATGAGTTCCTTGCCCGCTCCTATGGAGACGAATATCGATTCAAAGCCGTCTATGCGGAGGTCGCTGATGGACTTGTCTTTTCCGATTGTGAAATTCGTCACGATCTTAAGTCCGAGTTTTTCCAGGTTCCTTATTTCCTTGGCAAGTGTCTTCCTGGGCAGACGGTAGTCCGGAATGGCGTAGCGCATGAGGCCGCCCGGTTCAGGCTGCTTTTCAAATACTGTCACATCATATCCAAGCAGGACGAGATAGTATCCGCAACTGAGTCCGGCGGGGCCGGAACCCAGAACGGCGACTTTCTTGCCGTTGGGTTTTTCCTTTGCGGGATAAAGGTCGGTATAGTCTTCAAACAGGTCGCC
>JBAZRS010000622.1:0-3396 GCA_041662825.1 Victivallales bacterium
GTGACATTCCGCTCCTCCTCCAGATTTATTGTGATTTCAGACAACTAATTACTGCCATTTATTTTGAGTGTTCGCGTAAGGCTTAAATATGTAAAAAGGACCATTGCCTAATGCGTTCGCAGGGCTTTGCGGTCCGGAAAAAAGCGTCACCTGCTTCCATTGCACCGAGCCGTCCACGAACAACACATTGCCACCCTTGTTATGGCTGGTCTTATATAGATCTGGGGTATCCCCGCCAGACAAAATCCAATCTTGGAACAGTGCATGCTCGGACTTGAAAAACGACATTTTCCCGCCGTTCCAGTAACTGTCCGGTTTCCCCTCGTTAAGATTACCACTACTGGCGCCCAGGCAGTTGTTCAAAGGGAAATAGGTGGTAACCCCGATTTTTAAATAACCGTAATTTGTAAGAACGCCGCCGACAAGACGCGGCTTGATATATTCATCTGACATTTTATTGGCTGGACACAGGAAAAGACACCCCTCCGAACTCCATTTGTCGTCCGAGACATATGCGTTGGCATTAATGCGGGTAAAGGTCTGGACGTCATCGGTACAGGTAGTCCAGGAACGTGTCAAAACATGAACCTCGTTTCCAATGCTGTTGCCGGGAAGCCAGTCGTTATAGTCATAGGCATATGAAATCATGAGCAGATGAATCTGTTTGAGGTTGGATGTGCAGCTGATTTCCTTTGCCTTGTCCTTCGCACTTTTGAGCGCGGGAAGCAACATTCCCGCCAAAACTGCGATGATGACGACAACTAAGAGGAGTTCAACCAATGTAAATTCACTGGAAAAGAAAGAGTCGCAGGCCGGACTGCGGGTTCCTCTTTGCTGATGACTTAAAATTACCACTTTCACTTCAACAGCACCGCTATAATCAGTTTTATTTGAACTGCGGCAGATAACCCTTTGTCGCCGCCATAAGTTCAAGTCCCATTTTGCGGACTTGGGACGGTGCGAGTTTCGCACAAAGCGGATCAAGCATGAGGGCTTCAAGAGCAAGCTTCTCATTTCCGGTCAATCCAGCTTCCAGAGTCATTTTCTGTACATGGCAGTGTACTTCGGTAAGCCCGCGCAATATTTCCGGCATCCGTCCGATGGATATCGGGGCGAAACCTGCTCCATCGACGACCCCCAGCGTTTCAACCACGGCCCCGCGCGGAAGATTGTCAATCTGCCCGATGTTAGGCAGGTTTACCACGTCTATGAAAGGCGTATTGGTCGCCAGCGCTTTAATGATGTCAACTGCGGTTTCCCGGCTGCGCGACAATATTTTTTCCTTGCCGGAAGCCATGTTGAGGGTAAACTGACGTGACTTTTTAATGCTCTCACGCCTGCCTTTCACGGTTTTACGTTTGATCTTGAAATCCTCAATCATCTTCCTGTCTGTCAGATATGCCGTAAAAAACTCGCTGGTGTGACTGTCAGCCACATAAGTCAGATAGCCATAATGCTCGAAAGCTTCAGCGAAAACCTTGTGACTGTTCTCCGAAAATCCTGCAGGATCCTGGGACACCATGTCATATTTCAGCAAAGTTGATTTGCCGAGTTTCTTGCAGAGCATGGGATAGCCATCTTTGCCTTTGACCTTGAAATCCAGTATCCAGAAGAAATGGTTCACCCCGCCGTAGCGGACCGACAAATCCTTTTCATCCACGCCCATTATCCTGCTCAAATAGTTAAGGGTGCCCATTACCCCGTGGCACAGGCCTACAGACTTCAGTCTTGATACTGCTGAGATTGCACCGGTGAGTCCCGACATCGGATTGGTGTAATTCATAACTACCGCATTCGGAGCCAGCCTCTCTATTTTTCGCGCCATCTTTTCAAATACTGGCACATTTCGCAGCAGGCGCGACCATCCGCCCGGACCCGATGTGTCCCCGACCGCCTGATAAATTCCATAACGCTCCGGAATCTCAATATCATGCTGCATCATATCCAGCCCACCCGTAGAAATCGTAATGACTACGAAATCCGCATCTGTAAACGCCTTTTCTTCATTGCTTGTCGCTATGAAACGGAAATTCTTATTGTTGTCGGAGCAAATCCTGTCCATTGCGGATTTCATCTCTTTTGCCGCATTTGAATCAATATCAAGCAGCACCACCTCTGCGCCTTCAAGTTCAGGTGTTTGAACGAGATCACAGAGAAGGCGCGGACTCCAGTTGTAGCTTCCGCCCCCAACCATGACTATTTTGTTTCTTTTAGGCATTTTTAACTCCTTGGTAATTGTAGCGCTCGCATTTTGTTTTTAGTACGAATTCAGTAAACGAACACGGTTTGCTGAATTAGAAACCTGTGTTTTCTTTGTCTTTGACTGGCATTGAACATATACGGGGAAAAGACTTCATTCAATGTTCTATTAGATGATTATAGTGTTTCAATCAACTATTAGATGCGTATTGTTCTGGATAAAAACATTTTCAGGCGTACGTTCACTTTCTTAAACGAACCAGCAATATGATCGGGAGAATTTTCATGAAGATTTGCACTCTATCCGTAATCGCATTCCTTTTTATTTCCAGTCAGCTGCCAGCTCAGGAGCAGATGACACCGATGTCCAATGCGAAAGACTGGGCGATTGCAATTAAAAGTTCAAAAGACGGTTCCACGCAGAATATTCTTTTCTACATGCCGCCGGGCTCTGCTGTTGACGGTGAAGCAAGGTCCGTCCCCCTCCTGGTCGGACTTCACAGCTGGGGAACGGATTATCTTAATACTGCCCCATATATCGGCGTTGCAATAAAACATGGATGGGCTTTTGTCGGACCAGACTACAGGGGGCCGAACATAAGACCCGAAGCATGCGCGTCGGATCTTGCCATGCAGGATGTTCTGGATGCTGTAAATTTCGCAAAATCCCGGGCACGGATTGATGATTCGAAAATTTACCTCCTCGGAGAATCCGGAGGAGGGCATATGGCTCTCATGATGGCTGCCAGATTCCCTGATTTATGGGCCGGGGTGTCAGCCTGGGCGCCTATTGCAGATCTTGCGGCATGGCATGCCGAAAGCAAAGCCGCATGCCGCAATTATTCCGACAAACTCGAAAAAGTCTGTGGCGGAGCGCCGGGAAAACCCGAAACAGATGCGGAATACCGTAAAAGATCACCGCTTTTTTTCCTTCAGAAGGCAAAAGGGCTTCCAATTGACATAAATACTGGAATACACGATGGTCATACGGGCTCTGTGCCTGTCAGCCATGCTCTTCGGGCATTCAACGTGCTTGCCGAGGTGAACGGGTTTAAGGATAAAGAAATTACGTCAGAGGAAATAGATTTCATGACCAAGACTGAAAAGATACACGACTCCCTGTCCAAGGAAAAAGTGAATGATCCCGACCGTAAAAACCCGGTTCTTTTCAGGCGTGAGGCCGGCCCTGTCCGAATT
>JBAZRS010000623.1:0-3080 GCA_041662825.1 Victivallales bacterium
AACTTCCGACTGTGAACTAGATGCTCTGCGATAGGAAATTCACTTCGAGTATGACATTAAACAGTTAATTATATAAAAAAATGACGGACTGAAAAGTCTTTCTGGAAGAAGGGATTTTTTACAAGAAAACTGTCAGCTTCGGTACTCTGAATAATTCAGGATTACGCAGGCGGATCAATAATTAGGATGTTGCAAATGGAATTGGAGAAAAAACCGCATAAAAGATATGCTAAAAATGAACTGCAGGGCTTGGACAGCCATCAGTCAAATATGAAGTCGTCCATATCACGATCCGCAACTCAGAAGGATAATTTTCCATTTTTTCTTAAGCAGTGGCGAATTCTTGGCAACTGGGAACCAAAGATGTTCCTTCAACGACGGGGTGATGGTTCCTTCTGCGATCTGGATACTCTGTGGCGGGACATTCATTCCGACCATGCCATCCAACGGATGAAGAAGATTGGGGTCAACTTATCTCATATACATTTTCATAAGGGATATGGTCTTGAGCATGAAAAGGAATCGATAGCCGAAGCCAAGGCATGGAGCGAGCGCCTGCGCGAGAATGGCATAGCTGTTGGGGTCTATATCGGCAGCACATTTTTCTATGAGGCTTTCCGACATCCAGACTATGAAAAAATGATCACGCAGAACGGCGCTGCGGGATGGAGCGCGTCACAGTACTTCCGTAAGGGCTGGTGTTACAATAGTCCAGAGGCATTTGATTACTTCAAGGAGGTCATCAGGGTGGCCATCAAGGAGGTCGAAGCGGATATCCTCCATTTCGATAACTCGTTCTGTGATATTTACGATCTCCTTTGTCATTGCGATAACTGTGTGAATGGGTTCCATCGTTTTGTGCGGGATGAGATTCCGGAAATCGCCAAAGCAGCCGGGTATGACAGCCCCTATCTTTTACTTCCGCCACCAAGCGGGAACCGCGAGCATTTTGCCAGCTTGTCCGAATTGCGGGAGCCTGGAGCTATCGCTTGGGCGCTCTATCACGCGGAGTCAGGAACGCGGGCTTTCCGGCGGTTTGCGGATTTTGCGCGGGGGCTCCGTCCTGACATAGCCATCCTCTTCAATGGGGCGGACTTGTGCGGAATCAGTTCGCTATCCTATGCAAACCATGAAATGGAGAAGATGGTTATCGCCGACATCACCTGCGTCGAGGACAGTCTGGAGAATCCAGTAATCGTCACAGAGGACGGCATGCCCGTATCCCGTTTCCGTGCATACAAGGTGGGAGCCAGGACAAAGACACGAGTTTGCTACTACACCACAGGCGAGAAACAGGACAACTGCCTCATGCTGGCAGAAGCGGCGGTCTTCAACTATCGATCTCTTGGATTTGTCGAAACAGCGATGCAGGCTAATCACAAAGTGCGGCAGGAAGATGAGCCGTTACTGCGGTATCTTGTTGACCACGAGCCTCTCTTTGTCGAGCGCGAGCCATGGCACAACATCGCAGTGTTGCGCCATCATGAAAGCCAGCTCCTGAACCCATATCCCAGTGGACTTTCCCCCTATGTTGTCGAGCAAATGCTTTTTGAGGATCACGCGCCATTTGCAATCATAGGAGAGAAGGAGATTGACCTGGCATTCCTATCCGCCAGGTTTGATCTTGTGATTCTTCCCGACTGCAAATGCCTGAGTGAAAAGGAGATTTTCGTGCTGGAGGAGTACGTCCAGCAAGGAGGGCGGCTGTTGTCGATAGGCGTCTCGGCTACGGCCACACCCCTGAACCACTATCGCCCGGCCTGGGGGCTCAGTCGTATTTTCAACCATCCGGGACTACCTGCAGCATCAATTTCTAGCTATGAGGAAGTGGCGACTAATGCTGGGGCGCAAAAGTCCGATAGTTCCTGTTTAACGCTGACCGCCGAATTCGGTCAAGGCCGCGCCATGCACATTCCCGGTTTGGCTTTCAGGCTTCCTGATAAAAGTTGCCTCACCCGTTTTGCCGGCTATGACTGGTACTATCACCCCTATTGGAAAGCGCCCGCCAACGCCGACCTTTTCCGGGATGCGGTGCGAAGTCTGATCACCGATAAATGGAGGTTGCGCACGGACCTTCTACGGCATGTGGGCGTGGAAACGTACACAATCGCCAATGGCTATCGTGTTCAGTTTGTCAACTATCGTCATCCCGATCCTACGGCAGCCTGCAAGCTGACACTAAAAGTTCCCGAAGCTGTGTCCGGCTCGGTTCAAGCGACTTGGGAGGCCCCGGAGGGAACTCGTATGCTTTCCCACCGGACGACGGCGGAAGGTAGTCTGGAAGTAGAACTTCCATCTTTCACGCTGTTGGCGACGCTATCCGTTTGCATGAACGCAAAAAAATTATAAACAATTCGCATAATTATGGAAAGGGTACCAATTATTAATCCCAATAAGCGCGGTGGAGATGAAATCCATCTCGAACCAGCGGAAAAAGCGCTATAATGAGTGTGTCGCAGTGGAACGGACAAATTCGGGTTTGAAGGACAACTACGGAACAGAAAATGTCAGGTCAAAGAAAACAGTAAAATCTTCTGCCATTTGGTGTTTGAAGTTATTGCAATAATGGAGAAGCAGATGTTCAACATGTTGCTTTATAGTAATTAATAACAGAAGCGTTTTGAACAAGCCATACGAATAGTGATGGAAGTGTATGCAAGTTTTGCGATTTTTTCAATAAACCGTTGCACAGTACGCTCAAAATGAGTTTGATGTGCAAAGAAAGAAGTTATTAACAGGAAAAACCACTAGTTTTGAAATTGGCGCTAATAATATTAAAGATTACAAAGATATGAAAAGGAGCAATATGAGTAACAATAGTCTGAAACGGGTATTGGGCGCGTTGGCGCTGGAACAGAGTGATTTAATCCCTTTCCATGCGTATGAATCTCCGGAACATGTAATGGCGCAAGCGGGCAGAATGGTTCATGAAATGTATCTTGATCCAGAATTATTTATTGAGGCAATGATTCATTGTTCGCATCTATATCACAATGACATTGTTGCTATGCGCAATGATCCGTTTTTGCTGATTGAAGCGCTGACCCACAAATACGAATGCACTGAATACGGAAACTTCG
>JBAZRS010000623.1:3090-3391 GCA_041662825.1 Victivallales bacterium
CAGAAAAAGGCAATGAACTTATTATTATTAGAAAAAGGAACAATAATATTGTCGGCAAAGTATTATTCAATACAAAAACTGTCATTCCGGCAGAAACGCCTGTCCCGTTAGTGCAATCTCCCAAGGACATTGAAAAAATTGAAATAGTATCCAGTAAGATGCTTCTTGAACGACGCCAATATAAAATGCTGAAACGTTATGTAGAGGAGTTTAAAGGGAAAAGATTTTTATTGGCTGGAATTGGTGGAGCTTCTGCAAATATTCTGGATATGACCATGGGAACAGAAAATGCAATGATTGC
>JBAZRS010000624.1:0-3391 GCA_041662825.1 Victivallales bacterium
AAGTGACCCTAACCATCAAAAGCGTGACACCCTGGCAGAATAAAAGCGTGTTAACGCTGGAACTGAACAACGACCAGACGAAATACTTCTTTGTGTCGAATATCTCCATAATTTCCGGGGGGACCCCGCTTCCAATCGAATCCTTTAATGACCCATTTGTTCCGGGAAAGAAGCGGTCGACCTTTTTTGTGATCTCACGGGCTTTGAAGGCGGAGCCCGTAGCCGTCAAGCTGTCAGAATCCGGCGGCGGAACGAGAGTATTCGCCCTGCGGGTAGCAATCCCATAAATGGAGGCCATGTGAAAATATTCCTGTTGATTTTTATGTTGGCGGGATACGCGCCGGGAGCGCGGGCGCAGGATTGGTCCGGCCCAACCGACCGGCGGGCAAGCCCCAAAAAATACTTTCTGCACACCGGTTTCACTTTTGACGCAGTGCTCCGGACGGCTATTTTTTCATACAACACGGCCACCCCGGTAATAGCCGTGACGGAGTTCGACGTTTCCTTCCTGGGGAAAACCATGCTCCCCAAGGGAACCAAGCTTATAGGGACCAGCGCCATCGAGAAAACCGACAACCGCGTGAATGTGGTATTTCATACGATGGTTTTTCCGGACGGGCAAGAGCTGAAATTCAACGGCCTGGCGTTATGGCCGGATGGATCGGCCGGGATTATCGGGAAGGTGGACAAGAAGAAATCGGTCCTGCCGGCGAAAGTCCTCCTGACGGCGGCGACGACGGCGGCTTCCAACGCCGAAAACATCTCAGTCCCGGGTGAAATGGTGAAGGGTCTCGCGGCCGACGCACAGAACGAACTGGCGCAGAAACAGGAGACAAGCGTGTCCGTCGCAAAAGACATCGGGATACTGATTTATATCGTGGACCGGCTGGAGTATTGACATGCACTCATTCTACAACGGACTTGGCACGCAGTTAAAAGTCGCAGTCGCGGTCCTGCAACTGCTGATCATTTACCATTTTTACGTGTTTTATATTCTTCAGCCGTCCAGGAAAAAATTGATCTTCTGGCAGATGGTCCTCTACGTTGCACTTGCCGCCGCCGGATATTCCTATCTACTCCGCTCCCGGCCGGACATATACGCCTCCTATTTCCGGACCAATTATGCCGCAACGCTCTATCGCTGGATTCTCGCGCCGGGGCTGGACGCCGCATTTTACCTGCCGCTGTTGACTTCGGCCGTCCTGGTCTTTCAGACCAATTTCCTGCACAGATTGTTTCCTGAAAAACATCTGAAGCATGGCCCGTCGTTTGTTCCGACCAAATCCCCCGAGGAGGGGGGAATCTATGTGGGCGACTTCGACCAGGGTGTATTGCCGCCTCATGTACGGGGTTTCAGCCGGCGTTTTACGGATAAACTGATAATTCCCCATAACCGGCTCTCGCGCGGAATTACGATCCTGGGGGATATGGGAAGCGGCAAAAGCCGGTTAATGCAGATCCTGGAAGAATCAACGCGGCAGCAATACCCTGATATTCCTATTTTAATCCACGACCCGAAAGGGGAGTGGCTACGGACCTTTTACAATCCTGAAACGGACCTGATTTTCGCCCCGTATGACAGGCGGTCCTGCAGCTGGGACGTTGTGCGGGATTTCAGGGAGAACCCGGAAATGCTGCATTCCGTAGTTTCAACCGCCATCGAGGCGCACCATTCCGGCAGCCAGGATCGCTTCTGGAGCGATAAAGCGGTGGACCTGATCAAGGAGGCGTTCAGTTATCCTGACATCGACAAGGCCAGAAAATATTTGAAGCATAAGCGGGATACGAATTCCGAGGACCGCACGTTCCTTTCGGTCTATTCAACGGCGACCATCGGTTTCAAGGATATCGCCGCCGTGCAACTGATGAACGCCGGCCTGGCCGCGCCTGCCCGCACCATAACGGATTTTATCAGCCACAAAGGCCGGATTTTTCTGCTCAACAGCCCGGCGTGCAAAGCCGAGCAGGCCGGGGCGCTGACTTTGTTCCTGTCGGCCTTCCTGCTCAAAACGATCTCCATGCCGGACATGGGTGAGGGGCGCCTGCGGGCCGTGGCGATGATCGATGAAGCGCTGACTTTCCACCTGCCCACCGATGTGGAAGTTCCTATTTACAGCCAAAGCAGGTCAAAAGGCCTCTGCATAATCGCGTCCGCCCAATGGCTGCCGAAGAAAGCCGATAATGAGCGCGGCCTTTGGGCGAATATGGCGAACCATATTTTTGCCATGCGTATTACCGACCTTGAAACCCGTTCTTCCTTTTCCCAGAGAATCGGCAACCTGCTCTATGATGAAAAGCAGAAATCCGTTTCGACCGGGGATAAGAGTTCTTCAAGTACGACATCCGAAGTCGAAAAACAGCACCATGCCTTTGCGCCGGAAGATTACGGCCGGTTAAAAAATCGGGAATTTTTACTTTTCCATGAAACCGGCGTTGCTCCGGGGCGGGTGCGTGACATCGACAGCAGCCAGAATGACACCGTGAAAACCATTGATTATACACCGAGAACGGACTTGGTTGAATATATGAAAGATTTATGAAAACTATCTCATTAATTGCTCTGATCTTTGCCGTGGGTGTGTCCGCGCCAGGTGTTAATGCGACATATTCAAGTGTAGCTGTCGCCCCGAGCGACAAAAGCAGGATAACCGAATCAGATCCCGGCAATGACGTGCGCGATATGAACAAAGGATTGGCGGTATGCCATAAAGTTAGCACCATTGATGATTGCCTGAAAATCCCTTTCAGTGAGTTTGTGGAAAAATACGGGAGACAGCTTACAATTCAGGAATTAAAACGCTTCAGGATCGGCCAAGTAGCGCAATTAAAGGTCCACCTGAATTATTTAAAAACCCTCGGCGCGGTGCTGGAAGCCGAAAATAAAAAAGTGGCGATTCCGATCTGCGCCGAATTGTTTAAACAATTCGACTTGAAAGGAACGCAAGATGTGTGTGTTGAATACGTGTCGGATATGATATGGGATCTCCGCGAGAATGAAGGCAGTCGCTTAAGCAAACGGTTAAAGCAGTGAAAATGGGCGACCAGGATACTTCGGCAGAGGTTAAAGCTGTCTCTGATGCTGAAGATGCTGTGTTAACTGCCAGACCCAAGAAATATTTTTTGTTCGGAAACTATGAGGTTTTATAAAAACATTTGCCTTCAGGAAATTTTATATTCGGGACCCATAAAGGTTTGTCATTCCAGTTTTTTGCTTTTTCGCCCCTAATGCGATAGAGAGTTAGGACGAGTTTTTCGGGATTTGCATCGCCTAATTTGCGATCGTCTGGAGAGAGCAATGTCCCAGTGCCTTTGCCTATGCTTCTATCTCGGCGCACAATGAGCAAGCATTTGGGTTTATCTGCTGATTCAAGCGCCCGAATAAAACTTGAAA
>JBAZRS010000625.1:0-3371 GCA_041662825.1 Victivallales bacterium
AAAATGGAAACAGGAAGGAACGCTATTAAAAGTCCGGTTACAGGAAGAAGCGCTGCGACTCCCGCACTGATTTTGTGACTGCCTCTCCTCTCACGTCTCAGCCGGGTGTAAATTATCCAGGCGATTGCGAGAAATGTCCAGAGCACCCCGGGAAATCTGACCAGTGAAGGGAGTGCTGCGGCGATTCCGGAAAGAAGGAGCCAGGATTTAGAAGCGGGTCTTCTGCTCTGCTGGACAATTGCGGCAAGGGACAGCACGCATGTGAAAACATAGACCGTATCTATCAGAATCACGCATTCATGCATGAGTTCCGGGGAATAGAGTGCGGCGAACATTCCCGAAATCAGGGCGGCCGCCCGGTTTTTCAATATTTTGAACGTTGTGAATGTTATGAGAAGCGAAGTGAGGACTCCCAGTGCAAGCTGCCCGAATATTATCGCGGGGACACTCAACTCCTGCCCGTATGCAAGATAACAGCAGTAGACGAAGAATTTGTATATTGAGAAGTCGGTCTGACCATGACAGAACTGTTCGACGGCGCCCATGATGGTCTTCATGTCGAGTCCGGTAATCATGTGGTAATATCTGAACGGCGATTCCATCCAGTTCAAGAAAAGGAGCATCCTGGCAGTCAGTGCGGCAATCAGAACCGGCAGGTAGACGGGAACAATCCCCGATGATTTGATAGCTCCAAATTTTTCAAAAAGGAATTTTGAAAAATTCACATCGCCTTGTTTTGTATATGTCTTATTCATTAGCAAACTTATTCGACGTTGGAAGTTTCCGCCGCGGCGGATTGAATATCCGATGTTTAGAAGTTCCCTTTATGTCTCCGTCTCGCCGATTCACCGATTCTCCGATTCTTTCCCTTTCAGAATCCTCTGCATTTCCATATACAGCTCGCGACCGACCCAGGCGTCGGTGGCGGCATACAGTATCTGGGCCGGCATCAGTTCGCTCCTGTCCCAGTTTGTTGTCTTGGCGGATTTTGAGATGCGGAATCCGAGCAGGACGGCGGCAAGTCCGCGCAAGCCGTGGTTCTGTATTCCGTTTTTCTTTGCGAGTTCGCCGATATCCACAAATCCCCCGGGTTCGAACTGGGCCAGATTCCTGAGCTCCCTGATGTCATAATTCAGGGAAACTCCCGCCTTGATGATGTTTGGATTGGAAAGAATGCCGAGGAGCGGGTGCGGAAGACCTGTAAACCTGAGCTGGAAAATAAACACTTCATTTTCCCCGGCCAGCTGCAGGAGCGCAGGCGGATAGCTCTCCCCCTTCCGATAGGCGGGCCTTGTTTCCGTGTCAAAACCCAGAATGCCCTCTTTTTCGAGCTGGCTGACAGCCCCGGGCAATTCTGAGGCGGAACGGATTAAATGAACTTTCCCCTCGTATCTTCTGATGGGACACTCGTTTATTTCATCCTTCTGCATCCGCTCCCATCCGGGGATTTGATGTTCAGAACTCACTGGTGTACCGGTATTATTCATTGTGTTGTCCGTTTACATGTATGTCGGGTTTTAACCCGCCTTACTTTCATTTGAAAATGGTTCCTGAAACTGCACACTTCGGGCAGTTGACTTCCTTCCCGGACAATTTTCCAAGTGCGACGAAAGGATAAAGATACAGACGGAAATCTGCATTAACCAGCGGTATGATGCAAGCGGCTGCGGACAGGATCAGCCAATACTTGGAAACCAGAAGAGCCAAAGCCGCTCCCAGAACTATCAGGGACAGTGAAAGCTTGTTCGGGAAAAGATACACCTGCATGATTCCGCGCTGGGGCAGGCTTGTCTTGCCACCGCAGAATTTACAATTGGATTCTGTTGTCATTTTGTTCGCTCTCAATCAGCCATGGCGATGACATCTTGTCGGCCGGATTTCCAAGCAATTATATCTTGAGTTTTTTTGTGGAACAAATAAACAATTTCGATGAATGTTGTCATGAGCCGTCAGGCTTACGACTTGTTACTTGAAAAGATCCGGCATGTACTGTCTCGCCTTTGCAAGCATCTCCTCGTCCGAGATCGAGCTGACCCTGCCGTTCTTATATTCCTCGTCAATCCATTTTTTTATCGTCATGATTCCCGGATTGTCCTTGCGGATGTCGGAAGCCGCTTCACCCAGGTTGCTGTGAAGCCAGTATGCTATTCCGGCAAGGCCCGACTTGTCGGTGATTGCGACTTTCGCAGACCGTTTCAGCCAGCGCTCAGTGTTGAAGATGTTATAGATCTCCTCGTTCTTCGTCAGACCGTCGGCATGAATGCCCGCACGTGTCGTATTGAAATCGGAGCCGACGAAAGGATAGTTCGGAGGAATATTGTATCCTATCACATTTGTGAAATATTCTGCCGCATCGGTTATTGCGGTCGGATCAATCCCGTCATGGATCCCCGTGAGACCCATCCATTCGAAGACAAGACCTTCAATCGGCGGATTACCCGTTCTTTCTCCGAAGCCGAGGAAGGTGCCGTTTGCCGCCGAGCACCCGAAAAGCCAGGCGGTCACGGCATTGACAAGCACCTTGTGGAAATCATTGTGCCCGTGCCATTCGAGCTGCTCTGATTCGATGTCGGTGTTCCTGAGAATCGCGTCGAGCATTGTGGGAATGCCGCGCGGAAGGCTGGCGCATGCATAAGGAAGCCCGTATCCCATGGTGTCGCAGAGGCGGATTTTCACTTTTATGCCGCTGCCCTGGGACATTTCGATGATTTCGTTTATCATGGGTATGACAAAACCGTAAATGTCGGCGCGGGTCACATCTTCAAGGTGGCATCTGGGGACGATCCCGTTTTCAATGGCGGCGGCCGCTATCTCCTTGTATTCGTCAAGGGCCTGCCTGCGGTTTTTCTTGAGCTTCAGGAAAATATGGTAGTCGGAGCAGGATGTGAGTATCCCCGTCTCCTTGATCTCCATCTTCCTGACGAGCTCAAAATCCTTCTTCACAGCCCTTATCCAGGCGGTGATCTCCGGAAATTTGAAGCCGAGATCCTGACAGGCCCTGACAGCCTCCCTGTCTGCGTCGCCGTAAAGGAAGAATTCAGTCTGGCGTATAAGGCCGCGTGAGCCGCTTATCCGGCTGAGGTATTTGAATATTTCAACCACCTGTCCCGACGAATAGGGGGGCCGCGACTGCTGTCCGTCCCTGAATGTCGTATCCGTAATCCAGATGTCCTTCGGAATCGAGTGCGCGACCATCTTGCCGTCGAATTTGACGGTCGGAATCCTGTCATAAGAGAAGACATCCCTCAGCAGATTAGGTTCTGATATGTTTTCCAGCTCGTGTTTCATTTCAATGCCACCGTTGGTTTTATGCGGAAAACTAAACTATACATATTGAAGTCAGTTTGTAAAGTCCATGAATATTATCTATA
>JBAZRS010000626.1:0-3368 GCA_041662825.1 Victivallales bacterium
AGCCGACGCCTAGGACGATTACTATTTCACGGCCTAGTGCACGGTGTTCGGCGATCAGGGCTTTCAGGTGTTGGTATTCGCCATCATAGTCGGATGGGGTGGGAAGAGGATAGTCGATGCCGTCGGCTGAGGTCGAAACGATGTTGGACATGTTTTCTCCGTTATGCGTGATGCGTTATGCGTTATGTGAAAAGACGATCAAAAAACTTAATTGTATCAATTCTTTCTTTTCAAATAGGAAATTAATCCCACTAACATTTTTGTAATATCATTTAATTGACTAAGAAATTCGGTTGAACTATTCAAATATCCAAGCCGCGCTGAAATTATCAATTGCGTCTCCAATTCTGCCGCTGATCCTAAAGCAATATATAGAAACTGAACGTATTCTTTCTTAGAGTTTCGAGCGGCTCCCTCAGCAATATTGCTTGGGATTGAAACAACAGATCGGCGAATCTGAGAAGTTAACGAATAAGCCTCTTCTTTTGGAAATTCCTTAGTCAATTTATAAAGATATTCGACTAGATCTATGCTTTTTTTCCAAACATCCAAATCCTTATGGCCTTTCAACATGAGTAACTATTATTGTAGTTTCGCATAACGCATAACGCAGCACTGGAAATTTCTTCACGCATAACGATCTTCCTCGAACTAAGCTGCCGCTGGTACCACTTTTTGGCAAAATGCCACGCTAACAGGAAATTTGTGGAGAGGCATTCGCTTAAAATGTTAAAAAACAGGCCTTCTCCCAATAAGTCTCATTTGCACCCTAAAAAGTACCATATCCAGGCATGAGTGTCAATAAGGAATTTCCGGATTTTTTCTGTTGTATAGAGAGTTTCAGAGCTTGCAGAGTCGGCACGGGAATGATTTTTAGCGCGCTTGGCGCAAGTCAGCAGGCAATAGGATAATTGAGGAGAAAAAGAAGTCAATTCAACGAAATTTGGAAGAATCTTTGGATTAATTGCCCCGACCTAGGCTTTTTACTCAAATCATTGCAGCAATCTTATCTTACCAAGTGATATCGAAGCCAATAAATGCCGTTTCCAGATCAATAATCTCCTTTTCGACCTTTTCCACTCTCGCTGATCTCGGCCCAGTGTGTAAAAATGACTCAAATTGAGTGATAGCCGGATCATCACCCTGGGCAAAGACTTCAACCTCGCCACTGTGTAAGTTTTTCACTGTACCGGAAATCCCCCACTTTTCGGCCTCACGGATCGTATAATGGCGGAAAGCGACGCCTTGAACACGGCCGAAGATCTTATAGTGCCAGGTCTTCATAAGGAGATTATAACAAGTTGAGGTAAGAATTTCGAGAAGCCGCGCTCCTCCCCATCACCCGGTGGGGCCAGGCACAGCGAAAACTTTAAACAAGGGGTCGCTGCTCTGGATGCCGAACGGTATTCAAACCGATTGAGGCGGAAGGGATAAATTCACAGCGCCTTCACTTTTCCGTCGAGCCGTCCGATCAGGCATCAACCGCCTGGGCGATGCTGAGGAAGGTAGAGGCCATGAACATTCCCTGCCAATTGCTTGAAAACCGGATTTCCATCTTTTTTGATGCATTCAGTAATTCTTGATTGCCGTCTCTCAGCAGGGGCGGCAGGGCATGAAAATGATAATACCGTATTTCCCTGTTTGCAAAACCGAAGCTGGCGATTTTCTCAGGATACAGCAAAGGGTTCTCGGGTTTCATAAAAACCAGGTCACGGGCGGATCTATTCGCTTCCGTGTTGACGGGCTTATCCGGATTAACGATCAGGGAGCTTAGTTGAGTTTTTGCCCCTTCCAGATTCAAGCCTGCGTCGACATCCTGCAGCAAGGGCCACAAATTTCTTTCGAAAAAGCGTATCGTGTATTTGTTGAATGTGAACGCGTCAAAGATTTCATTCGTATGCGCGGTGATGAAATACCCTCCAGGCCTGATCACCCTGCGAAGTTCACGGTAGCACCGACTTTCCTTGTCTTCAGAGATATAGGGAAAAACGCCCAAGCAAAAAACATGATCGAAGGACCGGTCAGCAAACATCGACAAGTTATCGAGCGCGGTTTGGATCAAGGGGATTTCCCTGGCAGAAACGCTCCCAAGATTCTGTCGCGCTTTTTTAAGCATGTTTGCCGAAAAATCGCATCCCGCGCAGTCAAAGCCGTTCATGGCCAAATAGGCTAAAAGCTTTCCTGTCCCGCACCCGGCATCGAGTATGCGGCCGGAAGGAATATGCGTGCCGATGATCATTTTTGCCATTTCCAGCCTGTAGAAGTTGGCTGGATAATTGGGCCCGGCTTCACAATAGCCGCTCTCATCATAGGAATCCGCGGTTTGATCAAAATATCCCTTGGTTTTTATCAAGTCATATTCCATGTATCCGCTCCGTTCTCAAAGTGTCAAATACGCCTTCACCCGGGAATGTATTTTTATCGGCCCGATATTTTTCATGAACGATCCTATGTGCCTCAACCTGTTGAAGCGCGCCCAAGTTTTTCAAGTTCACCTACATCATCGATCGTATGCACGTCGATCATTTCAGCCACGAACACGCCGAAATGCGTACTCAGCGTCTTTTGAAAAACGGTTCTTCGCGTCATGATCCGGAGAGCTGAGTTCTGATTCAGGTTCGTTCCCACGGAAACGACTTCCTGAAGACCTTCATTTATAAGCTTGCTGACACCTTCATCAATTTGCCCAGGCTGCAACTGAGGAGAATTCGCCTGCATGCTGATCACGAGCGTCGGCTTGCGATGCAGTCTCTCGATCTCCTTCGCCGCATGGCAGATCACGTCCTGCTTGTAAACATTGCCTTCCGCAAGCTTGTGCGGGCGCTGGATCACCTTGGCTCCGCACTGCAGCGCCACGGCCGCGATCTCATCGTCTTCAGTGGACACAAAAACATCGTGGACATATTTGGATTTTTTTGCCGCCTCGATCGCCCAATACAGCATTGGTTTTCCCCACAACGGGTGGATGTTCTTGCGGGGCAGGCGCTGTGAACCTCCGCGGGCAGGCACAACGGCAACGACATATGACAGCAATTCCTCGCGGTTCTCGCTCTCCTCGACATTAATATGCTCAATATCCTGAGACTGCACCTCGATCAGGCGCCGCTTGAATTCTTCCATCATATCTTGATTATTGGTCTTGTTACTTTTGTGCATGCGGTAGCGATACAGAGGCATATGCAGATAATGTATCTTGTAATATTCCCCCAGACGACGGCGCAGTTCTTCCTCCTCGCGATGACGCCATTCGGTATTATACATGCCATGCTTGATCAGCAGGTCCTTGCGGTACATTATCCCGCAGGAGATCGCTTTTTCGTCGGCGTACACCCGCTCGAGCTTGTTCTCGTGTTCATCAATATACAAAT
>JBAZRS010000627.1:0-3367 GCA_041662825.1 Victivallales bacterium
CTTAGGGGCAAAATGGATGACATATCATGCAGGGCATCCATCTAATTCGGTTGTTTCGCCTGCTTATGCCAGAGACAGAAACGTAGAGTTTATAAACAGTATTTTGCAAAAAGCAGAATCTGCCGGCGTAAAATTAGCTTATGAATCCTTTGATGAAAAGCTATATACGCAAATTACGAACAAGAATTTTGGATTTCTTCTCGATACAGGTCATGCCGTAATGCAGAGTAATAAATTTGCTCCAGAAGGGCGAGGCGATACTGAAACTATTCTAAATTGGCTGGATTTCCTTGGGGACCGCTTGATTGAAATGCATATTCATAATGTTATCAATTGGGCTGAAGTTCCCATTCGCGGCATTGCACATCGCTCATTTGAATATGGGTTATGTTTAAACCTTGAAATGATTATCAAAAAACTTAAAAGTAAAAAATTGATAGTCCCGTTAATTTCTGAGATTTACGAGCCAACCGCTGAACTGGCAGTTCATACACTTGCAAAAACTAAAGAGAAAATTATTGAATATTACGAAAAATAAGGAGTACTTAAGAAATAAATTAGCAGCTAGCAGCCTTTCGGACTTTCCATCTACGCCGATAATGTTCGACCTGCGGGAATGGTTGCCTGAAGACAGCATGCTACATCTCATAGTTGATACGTGGATCTGCTGTAAAAACCATGGAATATCTGTCCAGATAGTGACTTATTCTTTAATCAGGCCTTTGACGGCTATCAATAATAAAATTTTGAAGTAAAATACAAGATCAAGGAAAAACCAATATGAACCATAAAAAATTATTAAATATATTATGGATTATGACAGACCAGCATCATGCTGCTTGTCTTGGCTGCATGGGAAACGATGTGATTCAGACGCCAAATATTGACCGGCTAGCTGCCGATGGTGTTCTTTTTGAGAATGCGTTTTGCCAAAGTCCGGTGTGTATGGCATCTCGAGGATCATTGATGACTGGTCGTTATCCGACTTCAATAAAAATTCGCGGAATGGGGATTTTGCCCCCATCCGAAACCACACTTCCCGAATGGTTGCGGCGGCATGGATATAACACCGGAGCATTCGGGAAAGTGCATCTGACACCTGAACAATATACTCGTAATCAACTCAAGTCTGACGTTCCGATTCTGGACTGGCATTGTTTTGCGGAAGACTCCGCATTGTTTCCAATTGCCGAAGACCCTTTTAAAAAAGATTATGGCTTTGAAGAACATATAGGCTGCGATGACACTTGTCAGGGGAATTTCATTGCCTGGTTGAGAAATACTTCCCAGGAACTGGTTGATAAAAAAGGTCTGCGCTATGCTGACGACGGACCCGCGGATCTTTTTGTTTCACCGTTTCCTTCGGCTTGCCACCAGAGCACATTTATCGCCAGCAAGGCGGAAGAGTACATAAGATCAAAAGCCCTGTCAGGTTCCCCGTGGCTTACATTTTGTTCATTCATTGCACCGCATCATCCGTTTGAAGCGCCGGAAGACCAGATTGAACGATACAGCAAAAGCCGGATAACAGCTCTTTCAAAAGAACTTGATGTGAGCATTGAGAATCCCCCTGCGGCATTGACTCAGGCAATAGGACATAAATATTCCGAAGACGTCCAGCGCAGAATAATTTTACACTACTATGCGTCAATAAGTCTGATTGACGATTGCGTGGGGAGACTGATTGCCGCTCTGGATGAAACAGGCCAGCGGGACAATACCATCATTCTTTTTGTCAGCGACCACGGAGAGCATCTTGGCAATCACGGACTGCTTCGCAAACCGTCATTGCATTATGATGACATTCTTCGGGTGCCGATGATTCTTAACATTCCGAACCGCACATGCGGCCTGAAAGTAAAGGGGCTTGTGGAACTTGTTGACGTTTACCCGACACTGCTGGGTTTGCTTGGGCTGCCGCATAATCCCGGTGTTCAGGGGATTGACTGGTCCAATGCCTTGCATGAACAAGATAAGATAGGGCGCGAGGATATCTATTCCGACATGTTTGAAATGGATCCCATGACGCATGCAAAGAGTTCCGGCCCGTATTGCGCCTGCCGTACTATACGCACAAAAAAATGGAAATTAAATGTCTACCCGACGGCGCTGCTGGAAAGTTCTCAACTTTTTGACCTGGAGGACGACCCTGCCGAATCTAGAAATCTCTTTCACAACATTGAATTCAGACAGATTCGGGAAGAGATGCTCTGGCGACTTATTAAGCGTATGAATGACAATACCGATCCATTGCCACTTCGTTTAAGACAAGTTTAACACAATGGTGAAAGGAATTACAGATGATGAAGACTCCAAAATGCCTCGCGTTAATGCCAAATGCAAACCGTTTTTAACGGGTCAAATTAATCTTAATCACAGACCGCTAATCGAGCGTTTCTGGCGGCGGCAGCAGCACGCAATGTGAAACTTATGCTAGAAAGGGTTAGCGTTTTTTTCCCTCGGTTTTTGCAATAGTATCGAGCATTGGGTCAGGCTCCCTCTATTAACTAGACGTTGCTCGAAAAGTTAATCCCAAAATGAAATTTGTCCTTCCTGAAACAGCTCTTGCGAGCTTGACTACTAACGAATTCGCTTCAAATTCATTGTTCTTTGTTTGTAGCGTGTCCCGTTATAGCTTCTTAGCAAAGACTGATTAACCTCGCAAGGGGTGTTTCTTATACCTTTTCGCTGAGGCTCTAACTGCGGATCAAATGGGAAGGCGGAGTCGGCATCCCGAAAAAGTCTGCCTCTGCGAATCAACCGTGGATGCGGCGGTACCGCATCCACGGGAAATACTGTTTTATTGTATCAGCCATTTATTGAAGATCGCCTGCACGTAAGTCCAGCTGTTGCCCGGATCGGCGATAGGCGTATTTGTTCCGGGAACCCAGTTGTCCCAGTACAGCCAGTCTTCAAGACTGCCGGGACGGGCCTCGGGGTGTGTTCCCGAAAGAAAGACCCGGCCTTTTCCATAGGAAAAACGTATGCCGTCCGCCGCGCCGTTGTGCGTTCCCTTAACAGCATAAGTCGCCGCCACGGTGACGTTAGTCACGCGGCTTTTCCATCCGCCCCCGTAATACATCTGCTGCTGTGTACCCATGTCACCCAGGACCGGATCCTTGATTCGCACCGGGGTCAGAGCCCAACTGGGCCACTTCGCAATCTCTGTCAGCGGACCGGTGTCCGTGCCCGGGAACAATCCGAGCAGCGGTCCGTCATAGTAAGGGATGCCGCTCCAGACCATGCGCTTCGATGCATAGTATGCTCCTCCGCAGACGCCGTAATAGCTACCTCCCTGGTACACAAAATCGAGGATCGCCCTCTCGTGTCCCCAGAGTCCGTAGGAATATCCCGCCACGGTTCCTCC
>JBAZRS010000628.1:0-3360 GCA_041662825.1 Victivallales bacterium
TATCCTTGATGAAAGGTTTTCCGTCCTGTCCGATGCCGCCCAAACTTAAATTTCGGATCAAGGAGGCTGAAATCGTCCCGCCTGCATCACCGCGCAGATCTTTAGGGCAGGCACGCAGCGGCCCCGCCGGGAAAGCCGCCACGAGACCGACCTGAAAGACAAAAAATTCGCCTGGTCTGGCAGTTTCTGAAAATGAAGCAGCACCAGTTGAGGTGACTGGGATTCCATCCGCGCGTCGCCACGGTTTTTCCCTAGGCAGAATGAAGATTCTTGGTGACTCTTGGGTTTTCATTTTCTTATCATTTATAGGGTGACTGTGTTTTTCACTTCCAGACGCGGCTGGCCATCTTTGAACCCTGTTCAAAGAAATAGACCAAGCTGTCATGTTCGACCTCAGGCGGAATTGAATGGTCCGAATGCACGATGAAACCGCTCCCGGCATCTGCCTGACACGGTTATTTAGCGAACAAAAAATCGCGGACAACACTGTTGTTTTCTTCATCGCATCTTCTCCAAGACCACATGACAGGCCTGGTCTCCATCATACGGGACGGTGATGACGGTTTTGTCCGCATCGGTTTTTACAGTTGCCGAACCGGACAGCGCCGACCACCGGCCCTGCAGCGTCACCGAATACGCTTCCGTATTTTTTTCATCCCATGACGCCAGAGAGAGATTCAAGTGTCCATCACCGCTTTCCTTTGCGATCAAAGCCGCCGCTCGGCCGACATGTTTTAGCAGACCGCAATCCGCCCAGGCTGTGTCCGGCTTGAAACTCGAATAAATCCACGCTTTCGCAATCTCGTCGTAGGCGCAATGCGCGTCGGCGTCCAGCCGTTTGAGCTGCACGGATCCCTGATCCGGCACACCATTGACAGACATCAGGAACGCGCAGGCCGCACTGACCGGTTTCACGCCGTGGTCGAGATAAGCCACGGCGAAATCGCCTTCACCCGGAATGAAATCGTCCAGCATCTTGTCCATGCTGACTTTGAGTGCTTCGGGCGAAGGCTTGGGAAGATCTTTCCATGGGGGTTTCTGGTTGAATCCAAGAATATAGAATAAAGTCGGATATTGCACTCCCTGTTTGACGTTAGCGGGGTTTGGTGTCCTCCAAGTCTGATGCCGGTTGAAAGCACGCAACATGGGCTTGGACTCAGGCGCAGAATGAGGGGAAGTCAGCAGCGTATAGCCCAGCCCGGAAGGGGCGGAGAGGGAAGAGGTGGCTTGAATTTCTCCCAGGATTTGGGGCGGCGTTTCCAAGTGCTCCTGATAGAGGGTGGTGACGCAGGGGAAAGGCGCTTGGGACGAAATGCCACTGGTAAGCACCAAGGCACGGCCGTTAAAGAGGAAGATGCTTTTGTTGAAGTTAAGAGTGTCGTCCTGAAAATCGCCGGCTTCATGTCGATACGCCAAGAGGCCCGCCGCGTCTTTGCCTTGTCCGACGGAGAGGACGCCGCCGATGGGAGAATGATTTGTTATCAAAATTACCGATTTGGAACCCGTGGACTCTGCGTCGGTTTTCACAAGAGAGGTGGTGGCAGGCCACAAACTCCAATTCCACCCCTTTTCAGGAACGTACCCAACGGCGTATTCATCAGGGTGGCCTTTGCGCATGGCGAGCACGGAGCCATTGCAGACGAACGCATTGGCGGGAGGCGTGACCCATCCATACATTTCAATGCCGATAAAGTCAGGTCGCATTCCTGCGACAGAAAGCATCCAGTCATTGCTGCGCCAGACCAATCCGGGGCGGGCAGGCAAAGTGAAACAACCCTCTACTAAAGAAGGCTTGATCCCGGCTTTTTGATAGCGTTCGACGATAGGTGCCGCTTGATTCAAGTCGCGTTCTTTTCGCCACTCGTCCTTGGAGCGGGGCGGCGGGAATTGTGCCGCGCTGGCAAGGAACAACCCCGCCAATTCTTCGTCCGGTTGATCTTGTGTCCCAAGAGAATCGGCCAGTTGGGCGACGTCAAAATACCGCCCGCTGCCTGGACTCCCTGCGCGCATCATGAGGTTGGGGGATATTTTCGTATCCATTGATATGAATGCGTTCATTCGTCCGTATGCCCTTAAACGGCTTTGCGCTTCGGGAGAAACGGGAAGCCCGGCTTTATTCATGTTGGACACAATCGCAATTTTGGGCGGCATGCCGTACGCATAAGCCATATGGAATCCGCCGTGGTAAATCATTTCTCCTGTGCGTGCAATTCCCCCGCCCTCAATCAGTCTTGATAGATAAGACTGCATTGATTTAATACGGCTGTATTTTTTAGGAGAGTTTCGCAGGGTCGCGATTATGGCGCACTGATCGACTTGATCTATATAGGCCCACACACGACCGTATTCGTTCGCATCGAGAGGCTGTGGCGGATTTTTTGTAAAAAAACAATTGGGACTGCCCCACCACAACAAGGTATTTGCCAAGGGCTCAAGCAACTCGGCTTCTTCAAGTTCCTTGCGCATCGCAAAGATCGTCTGCTTGCCGTTCAATGGCATGAGTATAATCGCCATAGACCAGAGGGTTCTCATGTCGTTTTCGCCTGCTTCCAATTCCAGGATTTGCCGACAAAAGTCGCAAGTCATGGCTTTGATGGCTTCGGCTTCGGCTGGTTTGGCCACTGCATATGCATTGGCAAGACGAGTCAAAACAGCGTAGAGCTCACATGCAGCGTAGGAAACAGGACTGCGGATGCAAGAAAATGTCGCAACGGGAGGCTTCGTCGAGGATCCCGCTTTGCCAAGGGCGTCCTTGAATTTTTTAATTAAAATGTTCCCGCGCTGGGTGACGGTTTTCAGCTCTGAAAGCTCTTCAGGCTTCACCCCTTTCCCGTTCGGAACAATTTGCGGCGGAGCGAAAACTTTGGTGAATTGCTCCATCACAAGGGAAGGATCTTCTTCATGTTTTTCTACAGCAGCGCTCAAAGGTGCTTCTTTTTTGGACAGGTTGGTCTCGGGCGCGACTTCGTAGCTGGTCGCCGGCGCTGCAAGCGCCGCAGACTTCAGAGGCACGGAGAGACAATTCGTCAAAACCCCAATGATGAGAACCTGAATGATTTTACTTTTTATTGCACACATGGATTCAAGTTCCTTTTATTGTTTTTGAATATGGAGAGTTTGAGGCCAATCGCCGGCATAGGGGATGTTCAGACTGGTTACGCCGCCCTGAACGGTTGCGTTAAAGCCTGCGGAGGGTTCCCCGATGATTTTCCAGGAGCCTTTAACGGTCAGCGTGTATGCAACGGTGTTTTTCACATCCCATGAGGAGACGGAGCATTTCATGGTTTGGTCCTGCATGACGCGAATGAGGACGGCTGCGGGCCGTCCAATATCCGCAAGAGGTCCCGCACTCCA
The DNA here is from genome assembly GCA_041662825.1 of Victivallales bacterium. Lineage (GTDB taxonomy): Bacteria > Verrucomicrobiota > Lentisphaeria > Victivallales > GWF2-50-93 > GWF2-50-93. Next base: position 3,355 of record JBAZRS010000628.1, read on the forward strand.
TTTTAC
>JBAZRS010000629.1:0-3347 GCA_041662825.1 Victivallales bacterium
CGGGAACAGCCGAGGCAAGCGGCGAAGGCTCTGCCGCCGGCGCAGGGGCGCTGACAGGAACCTCCACTTCTACAGGAGCTGAAACGACGGCTGCAACAGGGGTCTGGATCGCTTCAAGCGTAACGGCTGCAACAGTTTTGGCCTCCTCTTTGTCCTTCACGGCTTCCACTACGGGCTTTTCCGCAGGATTGTCCTGGACTTCGGGACCGCTCTTAATTTCAACATTGTTCTTAGGTTCCTGGGGAGCGGCTTCCTGTACTGTCTTCTTGTATGGTGGGGGAACATGATGAGTCGGACGCCTTTGAGAATCGGCTTTTTCCACTTTCGGCTGAGATTTCAACGAAAATGGCGCAGAAGTTTCAGTTTTTTTCTCCGTTTCCCCTCTGGACGGCTCAGAAACCCCGGTATTTTTATCGAAATCAAGGGGCAGCGAACCTTCGTTTGAAGGAAGTTGACTGAAGAGGTCAGAATTTTCTTTCCCGGCCATAAACTGTTTCCGATTTACAATTGACTGTTTCCGAATTTAGGGAACCTTTAAATACACAGGTGATAAATTATTTTGAAATCCGTTTTTTTCAAGTCCGGAAAAGCCTGCGGATTTCTTGTGGAGAACACTACTGCTGGCTCAGATAATTTTCCCTTGAAACGAGAATCTCCCTTTTCGCACTTGCGCCCATAGGAGGGCCCACAATGCCCTTTTTCTCCATTATTTCAATGAGGTTGGCGGCTTTGTTGTAGCCGATTCCGAGTCTCCTCTGCACATAACTCGTGCTTGCCTTGCCGTCTGTAAGCACGGCCTGTATTGCGCGTTCCAGCAGATCCTCTTCCGAATCACCGCCTCCGAAGAGGTCGTCATCTTCACCTTCACCGCCTTCTCCGATTGGAATTTCAGCCTCCAGTTCCGCGGCGTTTCCGCAGAGGACGGTCTCGTCAAACGACTGCTCGGCCTGTTCCGAGACGAAGGTTACCACCTTTTCGATCTCTTTGTCTAAAACGTAGGCACCCTGTATCCTGTCAAGGCTGGAACTGCCGGGAGGAATGAAGAGCATGTCCCCGCGTCCGAGAAGTTTTTCCGCGCCTTTCCTGTCAAGGATCACGCCGCTGTCGACAATCGATGATACCTGGAACGCGATCCTCGCCGGGAGATTCGCCTTGATTACGCCGGTTATGATCTGTTTCCTGGGTGTCTGGGTTGCGACGACCATGTGGATTCCGGCGGCGCGTCCCTTCTGTGCGATTCTCGCAATCGAATTTTCAACGCTGGACTTGGCCTCGGACATCATGATGTCCGCAAGCTCGTCTATGATTATCACAAGCACCGGCATCTTGTCCGGGATTTCATTGCCGTCGTCGTCAAGGATGATCTCAGCTTTTTTCTCGCGCCTGTTGTAATCCGAAAGCTTTTTCGACTTGGCCTTGGAGAAAATCTTGTAGCGCCTTTCCATTTCATTTACACCCCAGTGCAGGGCGACCGGAACCTTTTTGGAATCTGTCACAACCGGCGTTATGAGGTGGGGAAGAGAGGCGTACATGCTGAACTCGACCATTTTCGGATCGACCATTACGAGTTTGAGCTCGGCCGGGGTGAAACGGAAAAGAAGGCTCATGATCAGCGAATGCATGCACACGCTTTTCCCGCTGCCTGTCGCACCGGCTATGAGAAGATGGGGCGCCCTTGCAAGATCGGTCACGACCGGACGGCCTGAAACATCCCTTCCCAGAATTATGGGGATCTCGATGTTCGGGGCGTTCCATGGACCGGACTCCATTATCGAACGCAATGAAATAAACGACACTTTACTGTTCGGGACTTCTATGCCTACCGTATTTTTGCCGGGGATGGGGGCGAGGATGCGCACGCTTTCCGCCTGGAGATCCATCGCGAAATTGTTCGAAAGGTTGCTTATGCGTTCGACCTTCACTCCCGGATCAAGGGATATTTCGTAACGCGTCACGCGCGGACCGGACACGTAGCTTATGACTTTCCCCTGTATCCCGAAACTGTCCAGGGTGGATTGAAGCACATTTTTAGACGCTTCAATGACATTCTGGGTCTCACCTTCAACCTCTTTGCCCTTATCCAGCAGGGTGATGGGGGGAAGGGCGTATTGCGACATTGGATCTGCCTTCCTGGCTACCGGCTTAACTGTTTTCTTCCGGGAAATATCCGGCGTCTGTTTTTTTGACATGTCCGTCTCTTCGGTTTTCACTGGAACCGGAGGCTCTTCCTTCTCCTTTTCCTTCTCCTCGAACTTCTTCTTGTATTCGCCGTACTTCTTCTCCCTCTCCTCCTCGCGTTTCCGGCTCAGGGTCTCTATGGAATCCTCGAGTTCGCTGTTCGTCTCCTCGTCCTCCTCCCGCGCCCTTTCGGCAAAAACGGGCTGCCAGTCGGAAAGCCAGAGGAAGGCCGCACCGCAGATCAGGAAGACCAGTGCGACAACGAATGATCCTACCGTCCCTATGTTGCGTGTGATAATCCCCGGGGCGACAGACAGTTCCGGCGCGGCGATTATCTGCCCGATCACTCCTCCGGAAAGCGCCGAAAGCGGGGCGTTCGTCGAACCGATGCCGAGATAGTTTGTCACAGTGACGAACTTGTCGGGCCACATTGCAAACATAATCGTGATTCCGACTATCACCGCGATCAGCGAACCGGCATATCCCCGCCTTCTTGTCGGATAATGGAGGAGCGGTCTGAAGGCGCAGATGATGAGCAGAAAAAATATCGGATAGATCGCGAGTCCGAAAAGATAAAGTGAAATCCTTGCGAAATGCGCGCCGAACGGGCCGATCCAGTTTTTTATCGCCCCGCTGTTTCCGCCTTCAAGGACGGAGAGGTCCGAGGCGCTGTGCGAAAAAATGGAAAGAAGAAGAAGAAGAAAGACAATTATGATGAAAACATACCTGAAACGGAATCCGCCGTGCCGCTCATCCTGTTCCTTTCGGTTTTCATTTTCTGAAGCAATATTTTCGTTTTCTTCCATCCGATAAGAATAACACCATTTCTAAAGTTTTCATTGCGTCTTTGCAATTATTAAATATATTATTGGCCATAAAAAAACCGGGGTATCGGTGCAAATGACGGGCAAGGAGAGAATTTCTAACATTCTTAACGGGAAGCCGCTTGACCGGATCGGTCTCTTCGAGCATTACCGGGGGGATACGCTGAAAGTCCGGGCTGAACAGGGGCATATATAGGGAAAAAGAGGAGCTTGAGGCGAAAATCCCGGTTGTCATGAAAGATTCCGGATATATACTGCATTCCGTCCACTCGATACCGAAAAACTGTGAATACGAGACTTACCGTTACTTTGTTGACGAGGGTATGCGTTTGGGAACATATGGAA
>JBAZRS010000630.1:0-3346 GCA_041662825.1 Victivallales bacterium
GGAGTCTCATCAATCTCATTTCTCACACCGATGGCCCGTTCCTCCCGGTCAATCTTCTTCCCGTCCTTCCAGAGTTCTGCTACGACAAGCTCAACGTCCCGTTTCTTTTCATAAGGAACAAGAGTCATGCCTGCCTTCTCGATGACAAGCGACTTGTCCAGTTCGACTTTTCTGAAAGCCTCCCTTCTGAGGGGCGACGTCACATATGGTATGACCGCATATTTCAATTCAAGCGGATATTGCAGTTCATTTCCTTTGCGGGACGTTATGTCGAATGCGATTTCCAGCTTGTCTTTTTTCTCGAGTCTGCCGAACGGTTTGTCCTGGTTGATGCCGATGATTCCCGGCGAATCCATTTTCCGCTGATCCGCAAATTTCCCGTTTCCGCGGACAACCGTCAGCCTGACCCAGTCCGTGGTGAAATAAGCGCCTGTTGCGGAGTTGTAGCTCTTGCCCTTGATCCGATAGGTGCCCGGCGCCTTAAACGGAATCTCTATCCTCTGCAGGAAGTCAGAAGGCTCCTGCGCCTTCAATTTTTCAAGCCTCATATTATGGACAAGGCGGTCCTGCTCATCGTAGACATAGATATCCAGATCCAGAAGCCAGGGGCGTCCATTCTTCGCCTGATCCACGAGGTTGTCGAGGTTCACGAACGGCAAGTCGGTTCCGCCGTCAAGGTTTGTGATGGCGCGTCCGCCGGCACCGTTGAAACTTGTCATGGAAAAATTATCGCGATAATTGCTGACCACATAATACAGAGGGACTCCACGGTAGTTGATCTTGTCCAATCCGAAATCCTTGAAAAGCAATTTAGCCGTCTTGGCCGGATTCGGGCTGTACAGTTCGTACTTGACGCTCATCCCCTTGAAGGTGGAAATCCCCTTGCCCTTCGGCGGGAACACATGGAAATACATCCACAGGCCGCACTTCCTGGAACTCCCGGGGGCGATGTGCGTGCTCACAAAATGTGTGGCGTCAAGCAGCTGCTCCTTTCCGTCAACAGTGCCCACTATCAACTTCACGATCAATCCATAATCAACCGAATCGACAGGCAGGCAGGCCCAGAAATTTATTGATTCTGCACCATCGAGATCAAACGGCTTCTTAAAAAGGACGACCGAATCCTTCCCGAGCGCTTCCGCAGTGAAATTCAGTGTCATACCCTTGCCGGGTGAATTGGAGACCGCGCACCCCGGGGAGTCACTTGTCCACGAGCCTGATTCATCCGCAGACGGCAAGGGGATATATTTTCCGGGAGAGAACTCCGGATCTGAGAGGACAATCCTCTCCGCCTTTTTAGAGCTAGATGAAAATACCGGTGACTCCTTGACAGCCTTGACTGGGAGGGCTTCATCGTAAACTGCGAAAGCCCCAAGGTCGACAGGAACGCTGCTCCAGCGCCTGTCACCGCCGATCACGATCGGTCCCTTCGTATCTATCTGCGTGGCCTGTCCCGGCGCCCCGGCTTTCCTTTCACAAATGAATTCTTTGCCGTTCATTGTGAAGCGGACAATCGGAGACTGAATTCCATTGTCCCCGGCAACCATTCCGTCCCACGTCATGGCTAAAGAGCACCATTGTCCGATTTTTATCTCATCCATCGATTCGGCGGAGTAAACTGCAGTCGCGCCTTTGGCATCCCTGAGTTCAACATAGGGAACCCTTTTTTTCTTTCCGGATACGCCGCGGCCCGATATTTTGAGTGTGAGTTCCGACCCGATGTTCGCGAGAATCCCATCGAGCTCGACTTGCGGACTCCCGCCTCCCCAGCTCATCTCGTCATTAAGCTTAAACTTCAGGAGAATGGAAATTCTGTTGAACTGCCGAGTCGTGCTGAAAGGGCTTCCGCACTGTAGAACCGCAGCCCTTTGAGCTGCGGGGAATATGCTTGTGGCTATTTCCGGAGCGAGACAGAATGCCGCCGTTCCGTCTGCAGTCGGCCGCCAAAACACCGTACACGCATCCTTTCTGCTTAAGTCTTCAGGAGGGAGGATTGCAAGAGACAGAAGACTCTTGTCCGAACCTGTCCCGGTAATTTTCAATTCACGCAAATCAATCTTCTCTCCGGACTGAACCCCGGCGGGCATGGCGCAATCCCAGGAAACAAGCGGTTCAGCGGATTGAACCGCTGAAATCGACAGGGTAAAAAACAGAATAATCCATTTCCGGCACAGTAATTTATTTGTCACCATAACGGTATTGTAGTTGTTTCGCATATTGTTCTCCAGAATGCATTCATGCCGCCATGCCCACCACCGTCCGTGAAGCTGTTTTTCTCGCCAATTTTCAAGGCGGAATATTCCTTGATATTCCACCATTTTGCGGAACCATCAAGGTATGACACGTTGAATCCGGTGGCACCATGGCAGACTATCGGATCAAGCAAACCAGCCTGCCAGACGTCAACAGCCACGGCAAGATTAAATGTGAGAGTTGTCATCTTGAATTTATTGAGCCTTTTCAGGGGGCCCAAGCAGGTGGCATAATCGGTTGTGCAATATACATTTGCCTTACCATACTTGGATTTGTCGAACGCTCCATTATACCAATTAGTGGCAGGGTGAGTCGCCGCCGGACAGTAAAACACGTCGAGGTTTTTGCCGATATAATCATAGAGGACTCCAAAATTACATTCGCCCCACCCGTTCCATCCCTGCCAAATCTGACTGCTCTCATTGTTGTCAATGGCATTTGGATGCAAAAAGTTTCCCGACGGATAATATGATTCGTCGGAGTCGCTGAGGTATAAATTGAAGGCTGTTGCGAGTTGTTTTGTGTTAGACAGGCAACTGGCCTTTTTGGCTATGTCCTTCGCCTTGCCCAGTGCCGGCAGCAGCATGCTGGCCAGTATTGCGATGATCGCAATTACAACCAGGAGCTCAATGAGTGTGAATCCAATCACCTTGCCGCACCCTCTCTTAAACTTTTGAATTTTGTTCGCCTTCATACCCCACCTCTTCCCTTTCGTTTTGGTTTAAACGCCTCAGCCAACTGCATAGCCCTGAATTTTACAATATTCAGAAATTGGCAAATTCTATAAATCCCATTAGTGAAACCGATTAAAATCAGTCCCGTGATTTCGAGTGTATCTCCTTCAATCTTAGAACCGTATCCCTTTTGATCAGGCGCGGTGATGAAAATACTTGTTTTTCCCTGACTCTCTTTCCATCCATCAGATCACGCAACATTGAAAAAGCCACATGCACCATCTCTTCAAGGTCATGCTCGACGGCAGTCAGCACCGGATAGGAATTCACAGCTTCCCAGGTCGCAGGATAACAGGACAGGATGCTTAGATCTCCGGGAATCCTGATGCCGCGTTTTAATGCCGCACAGATAAAACTCC
>JBAZRS010000631.1:0-3333 GCA_041662825.1 Victivallales bacterium
TGCAGCGGGTTTGATTTTGAGGCAAAATAAAATCCACTGCAAATATTCGTTAGTGTAATGTTAGTGCGGGTTAGTGGTTGGAAATTCTTATTTCTTCCAGCATGGCAGCTATTTCATCTTCTCCGACTGACTTGAGATTGCCTATGACAGTTGTCTGCCATTTCCTGTGCATTTTGCGGAAGACGGATTCAATGGAAGCGTTTTTGCCTTCTAATTGCAGTTGACGGAAAACCCGTAAGGCCCCTTCGATGTCCCTGTTCTGCTTGTCGGGTTTTGTCCTTCTCTTGAAGATTATGAACTTGTGGAGGGCGTAAGCGGCCGGATGCGGAACCCGTATGTTCATGCCTTCGAAAACCAGGCTGATTGCATTGTCCTGGAGGAAATGGAGATATCGCAGGGGCTGGGCGTTTATGCCGAGTTGCGGAATCGGGTAGGGCTTGTCGGAAGCGCGTCCTTTCTCCGGAACAAGGAATTCGATTGTAAGTTCCGGATGTGAGAATCTAATATACCCCTTGTCGCCTGAAAATGTCCGAATGTACCCGAGGTCTTCAACCAATGCGAAGAGGTCATCATTTTTCGTGTGCATTACCGGTATGGGCACAAGAAAATCAATGTCACTGGTTCTTATGGAAGTAATATATGATTTCCCGCGGAAGTAATCCCTGTAGAAATAGATACACCAGCTGCCGACAATAATGACATGCTTAAGCAATCCGGCCTTATGGTATCTTTTCAAAACTTCAATGCAAAAATCATACGTCTTCTTTTCCACGAAGTGACTTCCTTAGATATTTTATGCGGATCTTGAGATCTCGCATCAATTCCTTGTGCTTTTTCCTTATTGCATTTCCTTTTTCGATTGCAGCAAGGTCCTGCTGTGAAACGCTCCGGCCTTTATATGAGAACTTCACCTTGCTTCCCTCTCTGACGGCAAGGTACCAGTAGTTGCGGCCGGTAGTCATCCGGTGTCGTTAGCACTTATGTTGTTGGATAATAGAGAGATATGTTTGAATTCGGCGTGAGAAATGACCTTAAATGCATTTTTATAGGGCAAAAAGAGCGGTTAAGAAGTTCTAAAGTTCATCCGCCTGGGCGGATTCGGGAGTTGGGAGGAGGGGGGCAATATCAAGACTGTTTTCGCGCAGCGACGCTGAGACGCGGAGGGGGGAGGGTCGGAGGACGGATGACGGATGGCAGCAAGACAGGATTGCCGGATAATCAAAATTTGATTTTCCTAGCTTTGTGTCTCCGTGTCTTTGTGGTTGTTCTTCTCCGGGTAGGCGGCATAAATCCGCCTTCGTCGGACAATGGATTAATATTGAAAACTCGAAGTTGACATTCGATATTTCATAAGTATATTCATGTCATGATACTGAGAAAAGAACTTTTAAATAAAATCAACCGGGCGCTTGGCAGAAGCCAGGTGACTGCGTTGCTGGGCCCCAGGCAGTGCGGGAAAAGCACGCTCGCCAGGCTCATATCAGGAAAAACAAAGGCTAGATATTTCGATCTTGAGGCACAGTCTGACTTGAGAAGCCTTGAACAGCCGCAGCTTGCACTTGAAAATCTGAAAGGACTGGTTGTCATCGATGAGATCCAGCGGATGCCTGAGCTTTTTCCCGTGCTCAGGGTCTTATCGGACCGTAAGCCGCTTCCGGCGAGATTCCTCATACTTGGAAGCTCATCTCCTGAACTGATAAGAAACTCGTCCGAGTCTCTTGCCGGAAGAATAGAATTCATTGAGATGAGCGGATTCAACCTTTATGAAACCGGCATGGGGAAATTGGAGACTCTCTGGATAAGGGGAGGTTTTCCGCGCTCTTTCCTCGCCAAGAACGATACGGACAGCCGCGACTGGAGGGAGAATTTCATACAGACCTTCCTTGAAAGAGACCTGCCCGCCCTGGGCATCACCATTCCTTCCGCCTCGATACGAAGATTCTGGATGATGCTGGCGCATTACCATGGCCAGATATGGAACGCCTCGGAAATAGGGCGTTCCCTTGGAATTTCAGACCACACCGCGAGACATTATCTTGATCTGCTTTCAGCGACATATATGATAAGGCAGCTTCAGCCGTGGCACGAGAATATTGGCAAGAGACAGGTAAAGGCTCCCAAAATCTATTTCAGAGACAGCGGCATATATCATGGTCTGATGGAGTTTCAGGACAAGGATTCCGTAATGAGGAGTCCAAAGCTCGGTGCATCTTGGGAGGGGTTCATGCTTGAGGAAACCATAAGGGCGTTCAATCCTCCGGCTGTCTTCTTCTGGGCCGTGCACAGCGTCGCCGAACTTGACCTGTTTTTCATACTGAATGGCAGAAGGTATGGGGTTGAAATCAAGTGGAACGACGCCCCTGAAACTACCAAGGCAATGCGTACCGCCATGAGCGATCTGAAGCTGGACAAGCTTTTTGTCGTCTATCCCGGGAAACAGGGGTATCGTCTGGATGAAAACATTGAAGTTGTACCGTCTGTCAAAATTCATTCCGTCGCCAAGGCGATAGCATGATCTCACTTGCGCTGGGTGGCGATATCAAGACTGTTTTCGCGCAGCGGCGCTGAGACGCGGTGGGGAATGTAAAGGCAGAAGGCAGAGGACAGAGGGCGGAGGACAGGTCGAAGGGCAGGCTGACGACTGACGACATAGAAATAACCACTAAGACACAAAGTCACCAAGGGGGAAATATTAACCACGAAACATCCGAATCACACGAAAAAATCTTAAAATAAAATATGGGCTGCGGAAAAGGTTTGCTCGGAAGCGGTTCGTTTCCGGACAATCCTTATTCTCAGCCCATGGCCTTTGCAAAAGGCTGTTTGCCGCAGGCAAACATATTTTAAATGGATTTAAACTTTGTGTCTCCGTGTCTTTGTGGTTAATCTTCTGCGGGTTAGGCGGAGTATCCTGCCAATCTAAATCTCAAAGCTCCAAAGGTTTGAATTTTGGTGCCCGGCATTGGATTAGGGATTGATTGCCACCCTCCGGCATCAGCCTTCTGTCATCTGTTTAACGTATCGCTGCGACTCTGCGTCTCTGCGCGAGAAGTGTGATTAAGAGATATGTGCGCGCAATAATGAGGCTGTTTCATCTTCGCCGACCGACTTGAGATTGGTTATGACGGTTGTCTGCCATTTCCTGTGCATTTTGTGGAAGACGGATTCAATGGAAGCGACTTTGTCTTCTAATTGCAGCTGCCGGAAAACCCGTAACGCCCCTTCGATGTCCCTGTTCTGCTTGTCGGGTTTTGTCCTTCTCTTGAAGATTATGAACTTGTGGAGGGCGTAAGCGGCCGGATGCGGAACACGTATCCCAATGCCCTCGAAGTT
>JBAZRS010000632.1:0-3332 GCA_041662825.1 Victivallales bacterium
CAATTGGTTATTTCAGTCATGGCAAAGGACAGGCCGGGGATAGTTGCGGATGTCACAGGGATCATCAGTGACTTCAAGGGCAATCTCGCGGATCTGAGCCAGACTACGCTGTGCGGATATTTCACGATGATCCTTGTAGCATCTTTTCCCGACGGGACATCAACTGAAAAGCTGAGGGAGGCTCTGTCGGAAAAGGGTGGCAGCAGAAATCCGGAATACTCCTTTGAAATCGGAATAAAGGAGACCAGCATTCTCAAACGCGAGGAGAGCTCCCCGTCTGAATCAATGTACATTTTGACTGCAGACGGAGAGGATCAGATCGGCCTTGTCGCAAAAGTCAGCGCCTTCTGCAAGAAGCACAGGATAAACATCCTCGATCTTTCGACACGGGCCGACAACGACAGATATACCATGATACTGCTCTTGGATATTTCGTCGGTGAAATCGCTTTCCGGAATCCGGAAGGCCCTCGGCGAATTCAGCCACAGCACAGGCTTGAACACGGAACTTCAGCACCGGGATATTTTTGTGGCGACGAATGAAATTTGATAATTTTCTTTTGCACGCAAAAGAAAATTTACAACTAGGAGATTTTCCATGATACGCTCAGACCAGATACTCAAGACCGTTTCGATGATCCAGAAGGAACATCTGGATCTCAGGACAATCACGATGGGGATAAACCTGCTTGACTGCAGATGCGGAAACGTCGCAAAGACCTGCAACTCGGTAGAGAGGAAAATAAGGAAATACGCAAGGGACCTTGTAAAGATCTCCAATGAAGTCGGAGAGGAATACGGAATTCCAGTAGTGAACAAGCGCATATCCATAACCCCCATCGCCCATGTGTGTGCGGGTTTTGACGCAAAGGGGTACGTGGCGGTGGCGAAGGCGATTGACAGGGCCGCAGACATAGTCGGGGTCGATTTTGTCGGCGGATACTCCTGCAATGTTGAAAAGGGGATGAGCAAGGCCGATGAAGTCCTCATCGAATCGATACCGGAAGCGATGTTCTCCACAAAGAAGATCTGTTCGTCCGTGAATGTCGCAGGAACAAAATCAGGTGTCAACATGAACGCCGTAAAAATACTTGGTGAAGTGATCAAGAAGCTTGCGGCTGGAAGCGCGAAAAAAGACGGTTTCGCCTGCGCGAAACTCGTGATTTTCGCAAATCAGCCGGCAGACAACCCGTTCATGGCGGGTGCGGTCCACGGGCACGGCGAACCGGAATGCGTAATAAATGTCGGGGTAAGCGGACCAGGTGTTGTCGCCCGCGCCCTTGAAAGGAAGATCAAGGATGAGGGTGCGGAAAACCTCAGGCTGGACGATCTTGCGGAAGAAATAAAACTGACTTCATTCCGGGTGACCAGATGCGGAGAGCTTCTCGGCAGAAAGATCGCAAAAAGGCTTGATGTGCCGTTCGGCGTAGTTGATCTTTCCCTCGCCCCCACTCCGGTAATCGGCGACAGTGTCGGAGAAATACTTAAAATACTCGGTGTGGATGAAATCGGGGCGCCCGGCTCAACGGCGATCGTAGCCCTCCTCAACGACGCCGTGAAAAAAGGCGGCGCATTTGCGAGCCAGAGCGTCGGCGGCCTGAGCGGGGCGTTCATCCCCGTATGTGAGGATGCCGAACTATCTGAAGCAGTCCGCAATGGGAGCCTTTCCCTGGAAAAACTCGAGGCGATGACAAGCGTCTGCTCCGTCGGCCTCGACATGATAGCGATTCCCGGAAGCGTAGATGCCGCAACAATATCCGCGATAATCGCAGACGAGATGGCCATAGGGGTGATCAACCGCAAGACCACCGCTGTCAGATTAATCCCAGTGCCCGGCAAGAAGCCGGGGGACATCGCCGTATTCGGCGGTCTTTTCGGAAGCAGTGCGGTGCTCAGCGTGAGGAATGCCGGAAAATCGAAACGATTCATCGACTGGGGCGGAAAAATCCCGGCGCCAATACACAGTCTGAACAATTGAGGGAAATGGGAATGCAGTCAGAATTAGTTTAAAGTATCAGATCTTCCCTGGGGATCTATTCTTATACTAATACTAAGTCGCAATCAAATGGCAAGAACATGCCTTGCGGCATTGACTACAAACGAATTATTTGTTCGTAGTTAAGCCCGCAAGGGCTGTTCCTTATCTTTCATGGATTACTATCCAAAAGAATGCAACTCGGTATAAGTTGCAATCAAAGAGCACGTCAACGGAGTGACGTGGCTACAACAAATCTAGGCTGTAGCCGCGTCACTCTGCTGACGCGTTTTTTCCCAATGAATGCAAGTCGGTATTAATCCTGGATTCGACATCCAGTAAAAAGTGAGTTTTGAAAAGGAGCCAATTGGGATGATTTCAGATTTGCCTGCGGAGATGCTCAGACTGCCGACTTGAAGATGTTCCTGCTGATGGCGCGCGTCGATGTGCTGGTGTCGTTGTGGCTGACAGGTATTGTGAAAGTCATGACACAGCCTTTGCCCTCCTCGCTTGTCGCGAAGATTGTGCCTCCGTGTCCTTCTATGATCCTCTTGGAAACTGTAAGTCCGAGCCCGGTTCCGCCGGCCCCTTTGGAAGAGACGAAAAGATCGAATATCTTGTCGACACTCTCGGGTTTCATTCCCATGCCGTCGTCAGTGACCGTGAAAATGATTGACTCCCTGTCGAGGGTGAAAGAGGCGTCGACTACTATGTTGCCCATATCCGTCTGGTCAAGGGTTTCCCTTTTCTCCTGTATCGCATGTTCCGCATTCAGGATCAGGTTCAGGAGCACCCTGTGGATTCCCTTGGGGTCGATCTCCGCAAAAAGCGGCAGCTTCATCGAGTCCGGAGTGAATGTCAGGGTTATCCCGTCCTGCTTGAACTGGGGGCCGACAAGCTCTTCGATGTCCTCGAATATAGGCTTTATGTCCTGGATCTTCATGTTGAGCTTCTGTTCGCTTGTGAGATTGAGCAGGTCCAGTACAAGATTGCCGAGACGCCTGTGATTCTTCGCCAGGATGTGCAGCGATTCGTTTGCAAGGCCGAAATCCTTTTCATCGATTCCCATTTTGAGGAGATTTAGACTTCCGTCAAGGCCTGCAAGGATATTCTTTATGTAATGCGAAAGATGGGCTGCGGTTGTGCCTGTGGCCACGAGTCTTTCGTTTCTTAGGTTGAAGTCGATGAGCCTGCTGTTTTCCAGGGCCATTCCGGCGGTATGCCCGATCACGGTGAGGAGTTTGAGGTCATCCTCGGTATACGGCTCCTTCGCGCTTGATATGTTGAGGTAAATCATTCCGTTGAGCTGCTGTTTCCCGAGCATCGGGACGCACATTGTGCACTCGGTGACGACGGGC
>JBAZRS010000633.1:0-1866 GCA_041662825.1 Victivallales bacterium
GACAAGGCTTACCGAATCTCCTTTCGAGGTCGGGACCGTTAAGGACACTTCCAAGGAGCCGGGCGGCGGCGCGACCGGCGGCGGCAAGCAGTCGGGTATCGGGCATGAGGGCCTTCGCGGAAAGACTCCTGACAACAACAGGGATCTGGAGCAGCGTCTTCCTGGAAAACAGGCCGAGCTTAAGCAGAAGGCCGAGGCTCTCCTGAGAAAGCTCACTGTGCAGAATCTGCCGACAGGCGACCTCGAGGATGCGATATCGAAAATGGAAATGCTCTCAAAATACAATTCCAAAGGAAAAGGACTCAATTTCAGACAGGCGAAGGACGACGTCATTTCCTCGTTGATTGATGCCAAGACCGCCGTAAACGTGGCCGTGAAATCCGATATAGATAAAAGCTCCGGCGGCAAGAAGAAGGATTTCTCGTTCAAATATAACAGCAATGAAAACACTCCGTCCGGTTACGAGGATACTGTTGAAGCCTATTTCAAATCGCTGGCTAAGGGGGATGAATAAATTATGCGATCAAAGACCGCAATTTGAACAATCGAATATCGAATGGGGAAAATACTGACGACAGAAGACTGATGACGGACGACTGATTGAATTTAGTTGGAGTTCACGGCTTTAGCGTGTCTTGATGATTGTAATGGATTTTGATATTTATTGATGAGTGAAGCGAATCACCTGGAGTGCGGTAATTTATTGCCGCTTTTAATGACGGAATTTATTCCGTCCCGAAAATGCCGCGAAATAAATTTCGCGAAACAGGGCGGTAATAAATTACCGCACTCCAAGTGCGAATTTCGCAATTCGCAGAAGAGTTATTTTGAATTTGAATTACTGTTGTTATTGGACATTCAGAATTGTCGGTATCGTCAGTCTAGTTTATTGTAAGAGGTTAATGTGAATCATGTTGAAGGTCACAACTTTCGTTGTATTTTAGCAATGGCTTTCTTCTTTTTCATCGCACTTGCCGGTTCCGCAGGTGACAATCTCATTGAAAACGGGACGCTTGACAAGGGCGAGAAAACACCTGTCAACTGGGAGCCGGCGAACGGTCTCACGACATTCTATGTTACCGAGGAAGGACACGGGCGGGTTGCGAAGCTGGACAGCAGGGTGGACCGTCTGCAGGCTCTGGCGTGGATGAAGAAGTTCAAGGAGAACCCCGATGCGGTTCCGCCCGAGATGGAGATCTCCAAGGACCAATATGGTGCCATAGGGGCGAACGAAGGAGGCAGTCTCGATTCGGCCTTGATAAGCATAAAGCCGGGACAGAACTATAAGCTGACCGTGGATTTCAAGGGCGCCTTTTCGCCGATAGTATGGATCAAGGGGTTCATGTACCATCCCGGACGGAAAGACTATGCCGACGCATACCAGACAAGGCTGGTTCCGGACAGTCCCGATGAGAAAAAATGGAAGACATATTCGATAGGTTTCAATCCCACCGCCAAAATGCCCAGGGTTGAAAAGATCAAAGTGCGTCTTTACGCATACTGGCCCACTGGAATATATTATTTCGACAATGTCAGGGTCGAGGAGATAACCCCGGAGGAAATGGCCGAGCTTGTGAAAAAGCGGGAACTCGTGGACGGGAAATAGGCGGAGAATAGAGGTAATTCCGATATTGACATCTCAAATCACCGATGCATTGTTTCGTCGGAACTTGCCGGGCGGGATATTTTTCATTTTTGTAAAGAGCTTTGAAAAATAGTAATGGTCTCCGATGCCGACCCTGTCCGCTATTTCACCTATTCTCAGGTCAGTTGACAGGAGCAACTCCGAGGCCTTTTCCATCCTCTTCCTGTTAATCCACTCGAAAGGCCGGACTCCGAGCTGTCTTGAGAAAAGTCTGCAGACGG
>JBAZRS010000633.1:1876-2793 GCA_041662825.1 Victivallales bacterium
GGTGGCCGGACTGACACCTCCGGCCTTTACGAGATCATGCAGAAATATCTTTTGAGCCAGGCGCGCTTCCGCGAAGTCACACATTTTCACTAGCGGAATAGGAAGACTTGACGTATGGTGCAGAGGATTGAGGACACTGTATTCAATCTCCTGCAGAAGCAAGCAGGCTATCATTCTGGACTGTCTCTCCGTCTGATTTCCCATGATGAAAAGTTCCGCCGTGTATTCCGCCAGATGCGAGAGGGGGCTTGGATATGTTAAATGCCCTTTTAAAACTCCCTTAAGCACCCTCCCGAGATCGGCGTCCTTCCTGAACTCGTCGCCGATTATCCTATCTCCTTTTCCGTGACTGACCTTGTATTCCATGGGGGAGCCGGTAGGCAGATTCGGAATTATGTGTATGCCGGAAATCCGCCATGGCTCTTTTGAACTGTTGAAATATCTTATCCTGTGGCCCCATGGAAGAAACATCATGTCGCCGGGATGCAGGATGCGGGTTTCTCCGTTAACTGTGACATTGCCTTCGCCGGCCCTGCACCAGAGCAGCATCCTGCTCATGACGCGGAATTCTCCGGCTGACTTTCCGGGAGCTATTGTCGCATGGTTTGCATGCGCCACGACAGCATTAGGCGCGATTATGTATTTCCGCTGTTTCATGAATGCTAATATATTACAAAAAAATATAAATTTAACCATTTAACATAATATAATAAACTGATAATATAATCACAAATAAGGAGAATACATGAAAACCCTTGCATATGACGACAGGCTCAGTTCAAAGGAACGCGTCTTGAAAACGTTCAGGCGCGAGAATGCCGACAGGGTTCCTGTCAATTATTCCTCCAATCCGGGGATCGACGGAAAACTCAAGGAGCATTTCGGGCTCAAGGCAGACGACGGTGACGGCTTGCTTA
>JBAZRS010000633.1:2803-3328 GCA_041662825.1 Victivallales bacterium
GGAGTCGACTTCCGCGGAGTCGGTTCCGCCTATACCGGTCCCAAGCTGCATCAGGACATTGTCGAAAGGAATGTGAAGGTTGACAACTGGGGCATCCACCGCACATGGGTTGAGCACGGTTCTGGAGGATACTGGGACTTCTGCGATTTTCCTCTTGAGAAAGCCACAGAGGAGGAAGTTGCAGCATGGCCGATGCTGAACCCCGATTGCTTTGACTACTCTAAAATCAAGGGGCTCTGCCGGCAATATCGGGAGTATGCAATCTCCACAGGAGGTCCGGGAACCGGAGACATCATCAACATGAACGGAATGCTCCGCGGTGTGGAGCAGACGTTGATCGACCTTCTGACCAACGAGCCTGCCGGGACTCTTCTGGCCAGGCGCAGGGTTGACATCCAGTTCGAGATAATCCGCCGTACACTTGAAGCGGCCGACGGGGAAATAGATTTCCTGTGGCTGGGAGAGGATCTCGGAAGCCAGAACTCGCCGCTGATCAGCCTGGAGCTATTCCGTCAGCAGATCCGT
>JBAZRS010000634.1:0-3305 GCA_041662825.1 Victivallales bacterium
AATTACTTGTCTTAATGGTTCGGCGGATAATCATATTGCATGTCTGCAGCTCTCGGAGCCTTCAAGTTAACGCAAGCTGATTAACCGCCGGATCTATAATTAGCGCCAATCAAAATGCCTGTCGGTCTTGAAAGGATTGGATGGGCATAATAATTTAAATCCGTATTTCTCCTTGGGATGGCCAGTTTGAATACAAAGCAAAAGGAAAACTCATGACCACAAAAATTCTTGACGGCAAAAAAAACAAGGATTTGCAGGCGGCGACTCCCCTTTGGAATCTTTACAGACCCGGGGATGCCAAGTTACACTTTAAGGCCAAGACTTTGAAAGAGGGTGTTCTCTGGCAGAGGAAAGCCAGGACGGAGCTGGGGAAATCACTTTCGCTTGGGCGTTTCGCGGACGCCCCGCTGAAACCAAAACTTGTCGAAAAAGTTGATAAGGGAGATTACTTCCGCGAAAAAATAATTATCCAGACAATGCGGCATTCCGCTATGCCTGTATATCTTCTGATTCCAAAGGGTGTGAAAACGCCAATGCCTTCGGTACTTGCGTTTCACGGGCACGGCTATGGAGTCAAGGACATAGTCGGGCTCTGGGAGGACGGGGAAGAGCGTAATACTCCGGATGGATACCATAAGGATTTTGCGGTTGAACTCTGCCGGAAAGGTTTTGCGGTTGCAGCTCCTGAAATATCCTGTTTCGGGGAAAGGCAAACCGATTTCTCCCATCTCGACACCGTCATCGGCCAGGGTGTTCCCAACACTTGCACACATGCGGCCCAGCTGGCTTTCCACCTCGGGGTGTCGGTGCTCGGATTGAGGGTCTACGAGGCGAAGAGACTTGTCGATTATCTTTCCGGACGCGAGGAATTCGATTGCGGAAAACTTTGCGCGATGGGGATATCGGGGGGCGGAATGCACACGTTTTTCTCGACATGCGTCGACACCAGGATAAAGGCGTGCGTCGTCAGCGGATATTTCTGCACGTTCAGGGACAGCATCCTTGGAATGTCGCATTGCGCCTGCAATATCCTTCCGGGGCTGCATGAATTCGGGGAAATCTATGATCTTGCAGGGCTTGTTGCCCCCCGTCCCATGCTGATAGAGGCTGGAAGCCATGATCCGATTTTTCCGATTGTGGCGGTAAGGAAAAGCGTGGAAAAAGCCCGGAAGGCATACGGGGTATTCGGAGACGCAAGGAACTTGTCCACCGACTATTTTGAGGGAAGGCACCAGATCAGCGGACGCATTGCCTATGATTTCCTGATGGAGCATGCGCTTGCGCCAAGGCAAATATAGTTTTTCAGGGAAACAATGGACTTGTCCTCATGGAACCATGATGTTTTCAGATTCACGGAATTATTATTTCTTCCAATTTGTATTTGATTGATTATTCTAATCTCATCAGTTATATTCAAAACCGTTTGACGTAATGACTTGAATCCCTCTAACTGTGGTATTGCGCGATGCTGATGGAAGAACATCTTCAGAAAATAGTGCAGATAAGTTTAGGCACCAGTCCGGAAAACATGTTGAAGACTTCGCTTGAAATCTGCACTGAACTTGCGGGCGGAGACAGCGGTTCCATCCTGGGCGAGGAAGGTCCAGCGCTGCAATTTCTTTTTTCCGATGTCGAGGAGCTGATCGGCGTCCGCGTGCCTTTTGACAGCATTGCCGGAGCTACGGTTATCAAGAATCTGGTAATTTATACGCATGCACCTTCGGATAAACGGCACTTTGAGGGTGTCGATCAGAAAATCAAAAGGCGGACAAATTACCTTTTGAGCATCCCCATTCCGTCGATTCACCAGTCAAGCGGCAATAAAAAACCTGCAAAGAATGCGGGCGCCCTGCAGATTCTTTTCAATGAGAATGTGTTCCGGGATCTTGATGTCACGAAAGGCCCCAGGGAGTTCGATCTTAAAGATTTCAAGAACAGCGAATTCTACAGTGAGAAGCTTAAGAACATTTTCTGGCTTCTGCCCATCATAGCGTTCGGAATGGAGGTTATGACGCTGCGTCAGACGTCGTACCAGGTAATACATGAATTGAAGAACAAGATGATATCAAGCCTTTCATGGACAAGATATCTGAAAGAGGATATTGGCGCGATAAATCCGGAGCTGCTTGAAAAGGAAAACATCAGGGATGATTTCAAGCTGGCCGAATCTTCAGTCCACGAGGGGGCGGAACTTGCAAAAAACTATTTGCAGTTCACAAAGATCTATACGCCGAATTTCGAGTCATGCAATATCAACGATGTGCTCAGGGAGGCCGCTGCTTCCGCAAAAACACTTGCCGCCGGTCTGAACGCAAAAGGTTTTGACGTGCACTTGGAGCTTGACGGGAGCATCCAGAACCGTGAACTTGATGCCGGCAAATTGAAAATGGCCTTTTACAACCTGTGCAAGAACGCTGTCGAAGCCATGGTCGAACATCATATTGAGAAACCGACGCTTTATTTCACTTCGGGGCTTCATGAAAAGGACCTGCTGATAACCATTGCGGACAATGGACCCGGGATGCCAAAGGAGATCGCTGAAAATCTTTTCATCCCGTTTAAGACTAAAAAGGAAGGTGGAACCGGACTTGGCCTGACCATAGCGAAAAAAATAATCGATCTTCATGTGGGCACGATCAAATGCAGTACCGGCGGCGATGGAACTAAATTTGTAATTTCAATTTAAATTAATCAGTAAAAAGGAGCAAAGCCATGAGTGAGCGTTTCGATCTTGAAACCGGAGGGCAGAACTATTCCGACATGCTGGCGTCAATCGAGAAAAACATGAACACTGAAAGCAATACCGTATTGCTCGTGGATGATGAGCTCGGAATCCGCAAAATGGTGGCGAGGAGTCTTGTCGGTTTTGCTCCCGAACTCCAGATATATGAGGCTTCCAACGGCAAAGATGGGCTTGAAGTTCTGGGGAAAATACGTAAAAAACATGGCAGGGATCCCCTTTTGATTGTTCTCGACCTCAATATGCCGATTATGAACGGGTGGGATTTCATTACTGCGTTGAAGAAAGAATATGAAGAAGCCGGCAAACCTGCGGGAATCCCAATTGTGGTGCTTTCATCGACAAGTGGCGAAAAAGGCGTTTTATTCATGAAGAAAAGCGTTCATGACGGGAAAAGCGGATACACTCCGCTGGCGACAGTCGCAAAGGAATCCTGCATTGACAAGCACCGTTATGACACTGATGCGAAGAAAGGTCTTGATTCGTGGCTGAAATTCTTCTTGAAGGAAAGCAAAGCTGAGAATTGAAGAATGGCTTCTTGAAAGAAGCAAACACCGCTGTATGT
>JBAZRS010000635.1:0-3299 GCA_041662825.1 Victivallales bacterium
ATCCTGAGAAGTTTGTGGGAATAGCCCCGCGCTTCGATCTCACGACCGCAGAGAACGGCGGACAGATTGTAATGGGCGGCGGATCCGCAACCAACACGTCCATATACCTGATTGTATGGGGAGAGAACACCTGCCACGGGATTTATCCCAAAGGCAGCAAAGGCGGACTGACCATGGAAGATAAAGGCCAGGTAACACTGGAAGACGCGGCAGGCGGGAAGTACGAGGGATACCGCACCCATTACAAATGGGATCTCGGCCTCACTGTCCGCGACTGGAGATATGTCGTCCGTATTGCCAACATCAATACCGGCAACCTCATTTCCGGCTCAAGCGCCGCGGATCTTACCAAGCTGATGATCGCCGCAGAGGAGCTCATCCCGAATCTCGGCGCAGGGCGCGCGGCATTCTACTGCAACAGGCTGGTAAGGACTTACCTCCGCAACCAGATACTTGCAAAGAGCAATGTCAATCTGAGCTTTGAAAACGTAGGTGGCAAGAGAATCACGGCATTCGACGGCATCCCCGTCCGCCGCTGCGACCAGATTCTCAGCACTGAAGCCACAATCGTCTAATCACCAGCATAAGCGGGGCGGCTTGAAAACCGCCCCATAATTGTTAAAAATAAAAACGAGGAGAACGAAAATGAGAGTAGACAAAAATCTAGAATTTTCCGACGCACAGGCGGAAACCACAATCGCAACGCACCACTGCACGAACGAACTGGATCTCGCGGTCGCCGGGGATGCGGAAGAGGAACTCTACTGCGTGATCGGCGTACATGCCGCCCCCACCAGCGAAGGTTCCGCAACAATCAACATCATACTGAAAACCAGTGCTACCGTCAATTTCGGCGGATCGCCGGTAACGCTCTGGCAGAGCGGAGTGCTCGCATACGACAATGCGAAACTCGCAGCAGGCAAGAAATTCATGTTCAGGCTACCGCAGGGACTCCTGCGCTACCTCTACATCGACTATGTCATCGCCGGAGCCGTGCTCACAGCCGGATCCTTTGATGCGTTTTTAACACCAACGCCGGATAACTACATCGGCCAGGCCTAATCCGGGAAACCAGTAATTGAAAAGGTGCCGTCTGAAATACGGCGGCACCTGTTTTTATGAGGCTTGCAATGAAAAAGTTTTATGTTGAGAAAACCTGCACATTCCGGTTTGACGGGAAGAAGTCCGTCTATCTGGAGGCCGGACGCACGGTTGAAGTGGAAGACGGGATGGAGACACCGCCCTGGTTTATTCCAGTTGCGACTCCCCCCGACCCGGTAGCCGAGGAAAGCGCAGGAGAGACGGCGGCACCTGTTGAAGCCGTCACCGACATCCGCTCTAAAAAAGACGTATGCGCCGAACTCAACGCGATGAATGTCGTGTATTCCAAGAAGAGTTCAATAAGCCAGCTCGAAGCCCTCCTGAAAGACGCGAAGGCTTTCAGCAGGAAAAACAACGAATAGACGAACAGCCTTCCGCAACCCCGGCGCGGGGTTTTCCTTTCGGCTCCGCGCCGGTCCTTTAATAAAATACGGAGAAACCGGCAATGTCAAGCAAAGTTGAAATCTGCAATATGGCTCTTGGAAGAGTGAATTCGCCTTTCATTGATTCCATAGACGAGAAAAGCAAAGAGGCGAAGATCTGCCGGCTCTATTACGATCAATGCCGGAAGGCCGCACTCCGGGCGCACGGTTGGAACTTCGCCACTGAAACCGTTGACCTTGCACTCCTGGCCGAAACCAAACCGGAATGGGATTTTGTGTATCAAATTCCGTCCGACTGCCTGAAGGTGATCGGCATTGTCCCTGCAATATCCGGAAAGAAAATCCCCTATAAGATATCTGGAAAGAAAATCCTGACCAACATGGAAGAAGCTACGCTCAGGTATGTGAAGGACATTACCGATCCCAACATGTTCGATGATCAGTTTATTGTTGCCTTGTCGTATCTCCTCGCATCCGATATCGCCGTACCGCTCACCGGCAAACCCGCATACAAGAACAATAATTACCAGTTCTATGTGAATGAATTAAACCAGGCGAAAACCGCAGATGCGGACGAAGCGCAGGAAGAAGTCGAAGACTCCATACTAAATTCAAGGAACTAGACCATGCCTAAAATCCAGCAGCAGAGTTTCACATCCGGCGAGATATCGCCGTCACTGTACGGGCGCACAGACATCGAGCAGTATTCCGCCGCATGTGCCCTGCTGAAAAACTTCCTGTTCCATCCGCATGGGGGAATATCAAACCGTCCCGGTACCGAGTTTGTCGCAGAAGCCCTGGGCGAAGGCGTATTGAAGGCGTTTGAGTATTCTATCACCCAGACATACGTGCTTGAGTTCACCGATCAGAACATCCGCATAGTCAAAGATGGCGGCCTTGTAGTTTATGCGCCCGGCGCTGGAATAGACATAGTCGTTGACGGCACCTACAAGTGGACTGAATCCGGCACGGCGGACAATGAATATTATCTGGAACTGGCCGCCGGAGGCGATCCCGGACTTATCAGGCCTGTGAAGATCTTCGAGAACGCAGACGCAACAATGCAGCTGATTGACTCGGACGCTTATGAATGGATAGAGTCCGCATCCGGCACGTCGGAATTCTATCTCCAGCTCAAAGATGACGGCGGCAGCACCAAGCTCAGGATCCCCGACACCATTGAAACGAATGTCGAAGCCCTTGACAGGGGCAATGCCGGAGCGCTGGCCGCAGGCTCCTGGGATTACACAGATAATGATTCACTCGGATTCAGCACGATCTATGTCCGCCTGACCGACTCGGTGGATCCCGACACCAAGGCCGTCACCAACATTGTGGACAAGACGCTCTACAAATGGACGAAATCCAAGAAGGGTATCAATGAATTCCGCATGGAACTCGACGAACTCGGAGGCGATCCGGAACTCGACGAACCCGGAAGCGTCCGCGAATTCATCCCCGGAATTATTGACGGCAAGCTCCTGGATGAAGGCACACTCGGATATTTATCCGTGGGCGAATGGGCATACGGCGACAATGACACGCTCGGTTATGACACCGTATATGTCCGCCTCACAAGGAAAACATATCCCGATCCCGATTACCGCACCACCGCCGGATATCTCAAAGCCTATGACACCGGATTCTTAACCGCGCATTATTCTCCTATTGAACTCAAAGAAGGAACTCTGGGCGAACTGGATTCAGCGCAATTCGCATACGGCGACAATGATTCACTGGGATTCGATACAATCTATGTCCGCATTGCGGATTCCGGAGATCCGTCCGCCGAGAAAGACGGTTATCTCGAAACCT
>JBAZRS010000636.1:0-3295 GCA_041662825.1 Victivallales bacterium
GGAGACTATCATTTTACCGACGTTCATGGTGCCGGCGCGCAACGCAGCGACCCGAAGACCGGAGATCCATCCCTATTCCCCCACGGCCGGGGCCCGCAGGGAGACGTCGTCCGCATCAACAACTTTGTCCGCTGCGTGAGGGGTGGCGGTGTTACCCTCAAATCTGAAAGTTCGGAGAAAATAGCTACTCCAGCCGTTCCGGCAGAGCAATCGCCAATGATTGAACAGCCCAAGGGAAACAATGCCAGCGAGCATTTTAAACGCCTCGATAAGAACGGGGACGGAAAAATCTCCAAGGCTGAATTCGACGGCCCTCCTGAACATTTCAACCTGATGGACAGCAACAAGGACGGATATTTGACCAAGGATGAACTGCGGCCGCCGCCGCCTCAGAGGCAAGATAAGCAAGCGCCGAAGGACAGATGAGTTGAATTAACCGGCTTCGCCGGAGCTTAATCTCCTTTTAACTGT
This sequence comes from Victivallales bacterium, assembly GCA_041662825.1. Taxonomy (GTDB): domain Bacteria; phylum Verrucomicrobiota; class Lentisphaeria; order Victivallales; family GWF2-50-93; genus GWF2-50-93. The sequence continues at coordinate 472 of JBAZRS010000636.1, forward strand.
AGCGACTATTGCGTCTTTAGCGTTAATTTTCTTAACGCAAGAGGCGCAAAAGACGCAAACGTGTAAAAATACAATTTCCTATACGATTAAAGTAACTCGGGCTTTCTAGCCCGAGGGAATATGGAGCGCTGAAGCTCTTGTCCCGCCATAGCATCTTAGCGGCGGCGGATGCTTCAGCCTTAGTTAGATGTTGCTCGAAAAGGTTTCCAGGAACAGCTCTTGCGAGCTTGACTACAAACGAATTCGCCTCAAATTCATTGTTCTTTGTTTGTAGTTAACCCCGCAAGGGGTGTTCTTCTTTTACCTTTTCGAGCAGGCTCTAGTTAGCGGAGCTTGCTCCGCGTTGTTAGCAGACAAGCAAGATTGTCTGTAGAAAAGCGGTAGCAAGCTACCGCACTCCATAAAAGACAAAATAATACAGATAATAAAATGGAAAAGAGGTGCCGGCAAGCTGTCGGCGTTCCCTTAACACAAAAAGGGAGAAAGACAATGTACACAACACTGAACAAACGCATCCGGATTGCATTTTCAAGTGCAATCATTCTGTCACTTGCAGCTTCGGCATAAACCGTTTTCGGACAAGTTGCATCATCCTTCAAACCGGAATGGACATGCCGCAGACTATGTGATAAAATAACTGAAATTTTCTTTTCGGGCGCATTTCATTCGCCCGAAAAGAAAATTTTAAAGGAGATTAGCCATGAATCTTTCAGACGCAATCAAGAGCCGACGCTCCATCCGCAGGTACAAACAGGAGCCTGTTGACGGAAAGCTTCTCCTGGAACTCATAGATTCCGCTAGGCTCGCGCCTAGCGGCGGAAACATGCAGCATCTCCGGTTCATCGTGATCCGCACTCCGGAACTTGTGCAGAAAGTCTTTTCCCTGACAGGCTGGGGCGGGCATGTCCGCCCGAAAAGAAGCCCCGAATGGCTCAAGGACGCGCCTCCGGTTTTTATTGCTGTTACGGTATCCGCAGAACCTTTGAAAAACCTGAAACTCATACATGCCAATACTGGCGCTGCTATACAAAACATCCTTCTAAAGGCCGTGGATCTCGGACTTGGCTGTTGCTGGATAGGCAATTTCAAGGAAGATGTCAATTCAGTTCTCGGATTGGGAGCGGACATGGCAGTCATTTATCTCGTAGCCGTCGGACACCCGGATGAAAGCCCGGTACAGGAAAACATTGATTCTACAGCCTCTACAAAATATTATCTCGATGGGAAAGATGTACTTCATGTGCCGAAATTGAAGGTTGAAACGATTACGGAATGGAAATAGAAAACTCCTACCCAATGAAGTATTCTTGTTGATAATTGATCTGTTGTTCTTTACGTCAGGCTCTTCAGCCTGACCATGGAGTGCGGTAACTTGTTACCGCCTTGCTTCGCGAAATTTATTTCGCGGCAATTTTTCGGACGGAATAAATTCCGTCATTAAAGGCGGTAATAAATTACCACACTCCAAGTGATTCACTCTGTTCATCAATCCATATTGAATAAATTTTGCGGCTGCAAATTTATACGTAGATCATCTTCTTCGTCATGCCGCCGTCCACGATGAAATTCTGCGCGGTGATGAACCCGGCCTTCTCCGAAATAAGGAATGCCGCCATTTCGGCAATATCCTCCGGTCTCCCGGCGCGGCCCGCCGGATGCTGTTCATGGTCAGCTTGCGACAGCTCGTATTGTTTTCTTTTACTGTTTTTCTTCATTTCCTTGACGGCAATCCATCCGGGGCTTATGCAGTTCACACGCACCTTGCCGCTGAGACTCAGAGCCAGAGCGTGCGTAAGCGCAAGAATTCCGCCTTTGGTGGCGGCATAGGCTTCCGTATTTGGTTCGGACTGAATGGATCTGGTCGAGGAAATATTTACTATCGCGCCATTGGATTTTTTCAGATGTGGAATGGCGAATTTCGCCATCAGGAAACTGCCGGTGAGATTTACGCCTATGATTCTGTTCCAATATTCCAGTTTCAGCTCTTCAGGAGGCGTATTTCCAGGATTCGCGATTCCCGCATCATTTATCAGCGCATAAATCCCCCCGAACCATTCAACTGTCTTCTCGACAGCGCTTTTAGCTTCTGATTCAACGCTCACATCTGTCTTGACAAATTTCAGGTCGCCAAGGCATTTCAATTCTTCCAAGGTCTCCCCCCCTGCCTCTTCATCAATATCAGCAATGACAACTTTCATCCCGAGTCCGAGAAAAAGCTTTGTTACACCTTTGCCAATACCCTGTGCGCCGCCGGTGACAAGGGCGACTTTGTCTTTCAGGTCATTCATGGAAAACCTCCTCAAACATTTTGTAATGGGTCTCTTTCATCCCAAGGCTCTTATAAGTTCCCTGCGCAATGGAATTGTTGTGCTCGACATAAAGGCGGCAACCGCAGACGCCTGGATTCTTTCCTGCAAGATCCTTAATGTATGAGAACATCGCCCGGTAAACACCCTGGCGGCGAAATTCAGGCTTCACATAAACGCTCTGAATCCACCAGAAAAGCCCGTTGCGCCAGTCGCTCCATTCATAGGTGATCATCAGAGATCCGGCGACCGTTCCATCAATATCCGCAATAACATAAAAACCATATTCCGGTTTCTTGAACAGAGCCTTTACGCCCGATCCGATCTTGTCCGGCGAAAGTTTCTTGCTTTCCGTCTCCCAGGCCATCGCAATGTTGAAATCCGCGATCGAGTCGGCATCGGCGGATACGGCTTCCCTGACTTTTATCTTAGTGTTCATAATGCAGTGAAAATAAGAACATGCCTTACGGCATTGACTACCAACGGGATGCATTTGTTTGTAGTTAATACGCCTTAGG
>JBAZRS010000637.1:0-3285 GCA_041662825.1 Victivallales bacterium
GGGATTTTTCAAGTTGATTGCCGCTGAAGATTGTCACGGTTTCTATGAACTCGTTTGCAAGGATCTTTTTTGCAATTGTCTCCGTGTCGTTCCGTCTGAGGTTTTTCCCGTAGAGGAGATACTCCACCGAACTGAAGACAAATTCATCGTCGCGGAGTTTCCTGCCGATGATGTCTCCGATGGCCTCATGGGCAGAACGGCCTACATTGTCCGTCACTCCCGGCCTGAATCCGACAACTATGAGCCAGTCGCATCCGGTTTTCCTTGTTTCTCCCACGATGCCCTTCTGAAGCACCGGATTGGAGAGTTCAGCCGCAATTTTCGCAGACTGTGGTGATGATATCTCAGCGCAAATTGTGTATACATCCCTTGTCCTGACTTTTTCAACAGGGATCTTCAGGAAGTTGAGTATCTGCTTTTTTACGGATTCGCCGCGGGAATCCCTCCATTTATCGTAATTGGCGACTTCTATTCTGTAATTCATGTTCACCGGAAATAATTAAGGTTTGATTTAAAGTCCGTCTTTACCAGCAAATTCAAAATCTATGTTAAAATTCCCAAAATTCTAGAGGCTCCCTCAACAATTAACGAATAAGTAGGCGCGGAGAGATTTCATTTCCGCGGTCAGCCCTGAAAAAAGAGATGTTCAAGAAGTATTTTTATTCCAATGCCGATGAGTATCAATCCCCCGAGCGCCTCGATTTTCTCTTCGAAGAAATGGCCTATGAAATCACCTATCAGGACACCGATGAAACAGAGGACAAATGTGACCACGCCTATGATTGATACCGCGAGATATATGCTGCCTGAGAGAAGGGAAAGGGAGACGCCCACGGCAAGGGCGTCAATGCTGGTTGCGACCGACAGGAAGATAAGAGTCTTAAGATTCGTAGGATCGAACTTCTCCTCATCCTCTTTCAATTTGAAGGACTCGTAAATCATTTTCCCGCCGATTGCGGTAAGTATGATGAAGATGAGCCAGTGATCGAAACTGGAGATGATTTCCTTAATGAATGTGCCCGCAAACGCCCCGATGAGCGGCATGAAGAGCTGGAAGAGCCCGAAGAAGAAGGCGATCCTAACCGCATGGGCGAGTTTTGATTTCTTGATGATGATTCCGCTTGCGATTGAAACCGCCAGTGCGTCCATCGCCAGTGCAACAGCTATTAAAACAATTGCGTAGAAAGTCATCGTCAGCCCTCGGCGTTATTTTTTTACAAAGAATTTGGAATTTAGACAGGATAAGGAAGATTTGCAAGACTGAAAAGGGCGTGATGCGGAAATTGTTTCACACAAGTCATGTGCGGCCGGCAATTCTTTTCTTAACCCCCTGGAATGCCTGTGAAAACACAGATGATAAATGCTGCAAAGGACAAACTGGTCCCAAAAGAATTACTTTTCATTTTCTCCATCCCTTTAACTATGATTATCCACCAAGATTATATCAAAGATATTCGAGCTTGCAACTGAAAATGAAATTTAACCCTGCAGACATGAATTTCATCTCCGCATCGTCTTTTACGGCATCATCTATTATGCATTCCTGTCTTGACAACATAACCAATAATATTCCAATACGTAATTTCAAGCCGTATTCGGAAAAAGCCGGAAAGCATTTATGGAAGAGCACTTGCGGTGCATTGACAGTCGGAAAACACCTGTTCGGACTATTCTTGTTTTAAATATTCCCTCAAGCCCTATCCGCCTGTGGTGCTAGTCTTGTGAAACTCGGGATTTTCATTCCAGGCTTGCGGAAATCTCGCGCAGGGAGGAGAGTTCATCAAGAAAAACGCTTCCTTTTGCTTCAGAACCTTTCGCAATCCTGCGCAGACGGAGAAAACAGCATACCGGAAAGCAGCTTTTTCTCCATTCGGCCCTGTAGCCTGCAAATCCGGTGTTCTTCAGCATGGAGAATATCTCGTGGTAGACCGTTTTTACGAGCATGTCGAGACTGGCCTCGCCGGAAATTTTTGTGAAATCCCTGATGTGTATGCCGGCATTTGTGTTCTCGCAGTACGAGATTTCGATCTTGACCATGCGGTTCTTCATGGGCGTGAACTTGAGCGTGTACTGGGAATTGTCGCCTTCCCAGAAAAGATATATGCCGTCGCCGGGACTGTCGGAAAAGTCGTTGCCGGAACTGCAGAGATCGTTCAGCTTGATAAGGAGGTCGAGGAGTTCGTCAAGGGGGTCGGACTTGCCGCAGACATTCATAAGGAAGGACTGTCCCTGGCAGACGGCTTCAATCTCCATCCATCCGGATTTGACGGATTTGATTTTGAAAGTGAAATCCATACCAGCCCATGAATCAATAAAGGTTAAAGAAATTTCACGACGCACCTGTGTGCAATAAACCAGAAGTCTAATATACCAGATAATAGCTGAATATCGTATATCAAGCGGTTCATGGAAAATTCCAGGGAAAAGCATCCCGGTCTCAGATAATCAATCATGGTTGCCGGCAGTATTGCAGGCAACTCATTGCATCGCTTGTTTTTTGAATTCAATAAAATATAGTTCAAGAGGTCGGAACCAGATGCAAAAGTGAAGGTGGCAATGAAATTATCAATCCGAAACAAGCTGTTTGTCGGCATATGCATACCCATTGCGGTCATTTATCTTGTTGTGCTCAGCGTTGAATATCGTATCAGAAGCAACGCGGCGATATTGTCAATGGAGGCTTATCTTAAGGAGCTTACGGAAAGTGAGGCTGCGGAAATTGACGCGAAGCTTGCTTCGGTAGCACAGGTATGCCGTACATCTGCCGGGATATTAAGCTGCTGTCAACTTGACGACGCTGAAAAAATCATTCGGATTCTCCGCACGTCAATACTCGGCAACAGCGATATTTACGGGATGGCAACTGCCTATGAGCCGGGGATCATATTCAAAGACAGAAGACTCTTTTCGCCTTATTTCTGCCGCGACACGGGCACAGGTGATCTGATGTTTGTCGATACAGGGCTTAAAGATTTCAACTACACGTCGCAAAACTGGTATGCTCTTGCCAAAGCGAAAGGGGAACCGGTCTGGACGGAACCGTACTACGATGATGAATTCGGGAAAACTTTCATGTGCACCTACAGTGCCCCTATTTTCCGTGACGGTGTCTTTGCCGGTGTTTCGGCTGCGGATGTTTCTCTGTCAAGATTGAGCGATGATGTTGATGAGATGAAGGCTGCTGGCGGATACTGCACCATGGTCAGCCGGTCAGGAAGAGTCATATCGCATCCTGTTAAATCATACATAATGCATGAGACAATTTTCTCACTGGCTGAAAAAAAC
>JBAZRS010000638.1:0-3279 GCA_041662825.1 Victivallales bacterium
TGTCACGTCATCCTCGATAGTGGGATGCCTTTTCGCGCCCTTGATTATCTTCCCGCAGGCGTCTTTGGGAAAACTCAGGGCGCCAAGCGTAACGCCCTGGTAGATCTTCACATTGTTTCCGATTTCCGATGTCTCACCGATCACCACACCGGTACCGTGGTCAATGAACATGCTTTTCCCGAGTTTTGCTCCGGGATGGATGTCTATTCCGGTTATTCTGTGCGCGTACTCGCCCATCATCCTCGGTATGAGGGGGACGTTTTTGAAGTAGAGTTCATGGGCGATTCTCTGGATGGTTATCGCCTTTATTCCGGGATAGCTCAGGACTATCTCATCCAGGTTTCTTGCGGCCGGATCGCCTTCGAAGGCGGCAAGCACGTCCAGTTTCATGGTTTCCCGTATTTCAGACAGTCTGCCGAGCAGATGTCTGGTAGCCTCCTCGGCCATTTCGGGGACGTTGCAGTCCTTGCAGTTGTTCATTTCGCAGTTGTACCTGAATGAGCGGGCAATCTGGTCTGAAAGCTGGACATACACCTTGGTTATGGTCACGCCGACATTGTAATGGACGCTCCTCAGATTGAGGGCTGTGCGGCCCGAATAGCCCGGAAAAATGACTTCAATCAGATCCTGGACGATCTGAAGGATTTCAGATTCGCTCGGAAGGTTGAACCCCTCAATGTGGTTTATGCCCCGATTGTCATCGTAAGTCGAGCAGATGTCCCTTACGATACCGTCAAGATACGAAGCTTCGGTGGCAGGCACAAAATTATCATTCGGGCACTGTTTCATGTTTATTTCCTTTTCTGTCATTCAATGTTCTGTATCTGTTCGCGGATTTTCTCCAGTTCTGTCTTAAATTCGACTATGAGCGGCGTTATCTCGCTCTGAAGGGCCTTGTTTCCGACGGTCGTGATTTCCCGCTGAAGCTCCTGTGTGAGGAAATCTAGGGATCTGCCGCAGGGCTCAGCCTTGCCCATGAATTCACGGAACTGTTTGAAATGGCTTTTGAGCCTTGTGATTTCCTCGGTCACATCGCTTTTGTCGGAGAAGATCACGAGTTCGCGGAGGAGGCGTTCATCGCCGGAGTCAACCTGAAGCCCGCTTTCATTGAGGCGTTTTAAAAGCTGCTCTTTCTGGAGTTCAGGTATCCTGTCCGCCATCGGTTTCACTTTTGCGACAATGGATTCGAGGAGCGATATCCTGGATTCAATGTCATTTTTAAGAGACTCCCCCTCACGTACCCTCATTTCAACCAGCTTGTCCAGGGCCGCATTGACTGATATGCCGAGATCCTCCTCTTTTTTCATGAATTCCGAGCTCTCAAGGTCGTCTTCGATCACGCCCGGAAGCCTGATGATGTCGGCTATCCCCATTTCGCCGGGGATGTCATGCCTTTCCTGCAGGTTTCTTATTTTCTTCAGATACACATGGGCAAGCGGCTCATTTATCTTCACCGAATCTTTAAGGAAAGATTCTTCGGCCTTTATGTTAATCCTGATCGTTATGAATCCCCTTGAAAGCCTTTTTGACGCTATCTGCCGCACAAAGGGTTCTAGCTGGAGCGCCTCTTTGGGAAGAGAAACCCGGAGTTCAAGGTTTTTCTTGTTCACGGAAAAAACCTCAACTGAAAATGTCACACCGGAATCGCACCTGTGCTCACTGAAACCGTAGCCGGTCATGCTGTTCATTTGTTTTTATCCGCTTCCTTTCCTGATTCATCTATTTCCCAGTCATCTCCCGATTTTATCAGAAGCCTGATCGGATACCAATCGTCAAGCCTTCTTTCGCTGACGCCCGCCACCACTATATATGTGTTTTCCTTATCCTTATCAGCCCAGACCACACATGTCTGCATAATGTCCTTTTTAGCGCCGGATTCAGTAATCTCCCTGGAAAGAATCAGCTTCTGCATGAGCCTGGGCGGACTGTATTTCACGCAGTGCCTGTTTTTCTCAGAGAGCTCAGGCATCTTTTCCAAAACATAGTCACGGGCTTTTTTAACAGCCCTGGCTTCATAAGTGGTCTTGCAGCCGCAGACGGCCGCAATCAGGAAAATAGTCAGTATTTTCATGAATTTCATATTATTTGTTTTTCCAGCTATCATTATATTCTTAAGGTTCCGTTCATATAGTATAGTTCGGAATATGTGAATTTTAAAGGCGTACTTTCTTTATTTGGCTTTATGGAAAAACCGGATTTACTGAAGATTTACGAACTCCTGTACAAGGCTTACGGACCGCAACACTGGTGGCCCGGCGATACACCGTGGGAGGTCTGCATTGGCGCAGTCCTCACGCAGAATACAAACTGGGGCAATGCCGAAAAAGCCATTTCAAACCTGAAAAGGGGCGGAAGTCTCTGTCCTGTCAAGATCAGGGGCATGGCTCTTTCAGATCTCGAGTCCGCAATTCGCCCGTCCGGATATTTCCGTCTCAAAGCCCAGAGGCTCCTTGCCGTCACCGACTGGTGGCTGGACAATGTGAAAAACGACAGGCTTCATCCGAGCAAAACCCTGCCGTACTGGAGGGAGTCAATCCTGAATGTCAAAGGGGTCGGCCCTGAAACGGCCGACGCCATCCTGCTCTACAGTTTTAAACTGCCGACTTTTGTAATAGACGCATACACCAGGAGGATAATGGCGAGACATTTCGGGTTTAAGCCGGACATCGGCTATCATGGTCTCCGCCGCTTTTTCATGGACAATCTGCCGCACGACCCGGCACTCTTCAACGAATTCCACGCACTGTTTGTCCGGACGGCGAAGGAGGCTTGCCAGAAGAGCGCTTGCGGCAGCAACTGTCCTCTACTTTAAATTTTTCGGGACGAAAAATTTATTCAAGTTCGTGATAACGGCTCAACTCATCAATCCATTCGGCTATTTTCCGCCAGGTCTTGGAGGGGAAATCGGGGAGCGGATTTCCTGAAACTACCGAGTTGATGAGTTTTTCCACCGCCTCCGTTTTCCTCGAATCGCCCACCGTGTGCATGTCCTCGGGAAGAAACCCGTGCTCGTCCAGAAACACCAGTTTCACAAGTTCCGCCCACGGAATGTCGGTGCGCGACTTACTTAACGACTCAAACGCGTTTTTAATTGCATAATAAACTTCCGGACACGGTATCATGGGATGCGAATTCCGCAGGATGAAAGTCCCGATCTCGCAGGCCTTCAGATAGTTGTCCGGGAATGACGCAATGCCGTCGTAGAAATTGAGGAGTTCGCAGGAATAGAGGTTTTGCAGCCCGGAATTCTTCATTCTGAATTCGACATGCAGTTCCCTG
>JBAZRS010000639.1:0-3267 GCA_041662825.1 Victivallales bacterium
ATTGCGGATTCCACCTGCTTCCATTTGGATGTGATTTCTAGTATTATAAGGCAACCTTCCTGTGTATATATTAATTATTATATTATAAACACAGGAAAATGGCAACACCGGTTTATAAAAATTATAAATAAATTAGGGATACGGCAATCTGCGTGATGTTCATGAAGATGAAGATCGTGAATCCATGAAAATCCTTGACCTGTGCGGTTGATGGGAGTGGAAAGGATGAGACTGGTTGGGGACGGGGGAGGGCTGCCGAAGGATTTTGAGCAGCCCTATTTGCTGAGTCTGTTTATCTCAAACATCACTTCATTCATCGAGGAGGGCCTGTTCACAATGTCTTTGGCAAGGCACCTGTCCACTATGAGTTCATTCCATCCCGCCGGCACGTCATGCCTGAAAGAATCAACGGAAGCCGGTTTTTCAAGACTGTGTTTCTTGAAAAGTTCAATCGAGGTTTCAGCGACGAATGGGGGCGAACCCGTCAAAAGATGATAGAGCGTGGCGCCGTATGAATATATGTCCGACTGCGGTGTTGCGGCCTCCCCCAGGAAAATTTCAGGGGCCAGGTATATCGGGGTTCCCACAATGAATCCTTCCTGCGTTGTATGTACGCTCTCCGGAAGTTTTGCTATTCCGAAATCGCTAAGCTTTATTTTTCCGGTCTTGGTGTCGTAAAGCACGTTCTTGAGCTTTATGTCCCTGTGGTATATGCGGCTCTTGTGCAGTTCCGATATGGCGCTGGCAAGATCCATGGCCATGGTGATGAAGGATTTTATCGGAATCTTGCCGCGTGTCACCATGTACTCTTCAAGATCCACGCCCTCGACAAAGTCCATCACCAGATAAGGGCATTCATTGTAGGTGCCGCTGTCTATGTATCCGGTAACATTCGGGTGCTTCACCCTGGACATGATTTCAACTTCGTTCCTGAACCTTTCAAGAAGGTCTTTCTTGTCCGAAGCGTTTTTTGTGAGCATCTTCAGGGAGTAGATGGCTTTGTCCTTCACATCTATAACCTTGTAGATCAGGGAATGTTTGCCCCAGCCGAGGGAGTCGATGATTATGTATCCGTTTATGTCGTCGCCCACAAACGGGACGCTGTGGTCCGAGATCATCCTCAGCCTGGTTGTCTCGGTAATGGCGTATTCCTCTTTCCTCTGCCTGTATCTGTTCAGGAGAATCCTCACCCTCGTTGACAATTCTACAGGACTGAAAGGTTTTTTGAGGAAATCATCGGCCCTGCATTCGATAAGCCTGCTCTGTATTTCCTCGATGTCGTAGCCTGAAATCAGAATCACGGGGAGTTCCATGTTGGAATCCCTTATCTGCCGGCAGATCTCAAATCCGTTTGTGTCAGGCAAGAGGACGTCAAGTATGACAAGATCAATGCCGCAGGCGCCTTTCCTGTCCGCATCGGGCGTGACTCCGAGAATTTCCAGCGCAGCCTTCCCGCTTGAAGCCGTCCGGACGTTTTTGAAACCTGCGTCTTTGAGGATTCTCTCGATGAGATTGCAGACGAAAATGTCGTCATCCACAAGCAGGATCGAGTTCTCCGCCCTGGTCTCCATAATTTCGGTTTTCATGTTGTCGAGCCCCCCGGTATATTTCTGCGTCCAGAGAACAATTTATAGATGGACGGAACCGATTTCAGTGCAAACGAATCATGACAGTGACAGCTGCCAGATGCCGACATCAATATTTTTCTCAAACTTATATCCGACTTTCCTTAGGATACCGACCTCTTTGAATCCCATTTTCCGGTGCAGGACTATGTTTCCCGGGTTCGGCAGGGCTATGAGCATTATCATCTCCAGGAACCCATGCTTCTTCGCGGAATCTATCAGGTTGGAGTAAAGGGCTTTTCCAAATCCCCTGCCGATGCTCTTAAGGGGAATATATATTGCTGACTGGACCGTATGCCTGTATACGGGCATGTCGTTGAACGCCCCGTAATACGCGTACCCGACGATCTCGTTGTCGACTTCACCCACAATCCAGTCATATTTAAGGCGTTTTTCCAGAATCCTCCTCCGCATCTCATCATTGCTGACGGGATCTGTTTCAAAGGAGATGGGGGTATTCAGGACATACCAGTTGTAGATTTTGGCAATCGCCGCCGCATCTTCCTCCATTGCCTTTCTGATATTCACAACAACCTCCCCAGAAGAATACTATATTGAACAATACCATATCAAGTTCAGGCCGGATTTCAATTGTTCCCCGCGATATTCTGCTACCATCCGGTGCGGATTCAGACTCAGCCCGCGCTTTTCAGGCGAAATATGCCTTGAAAATATTTTGCTTCTTGGAATTAATGCATTAAAATATGCCATGACTTAAATGTTGGTTGAATGTTGTTTGGGGGATAAGATGATCAAGCTTGTTTGCCGCGGCTGCGGCAGCATCATAGACGCGGTGGGCATTGAGCCTTTCACGCTTTGCAGCTGTTCCGGTTGCGGGACGGAGCTGACCATTCCGTTTGAAATGGGGCATCTGACACTGGAGAAACCTCTCTACGAAAAGAGCCTCTTCGCAGCATATGAGGGATTTGACAGGGCCCTGAACACGAGTTCGACCATCTTTGTACTGCATAAGGATAATCCTGAATTCAGCAAGTTCCACAAGATTGTAAAGGATGAGGCCGCCGCCCTTACAATGCTTAAGCATCCCAACATATGCCCCGTCTTGAATTACGGTGAAATCGACGGGAACTTTTTTGTTACGGAACCCAAGATGGACGGATACGGGCTGTCCGAATATTCACCGGAAACACAGGGGCTGCTGGATGTCGAGAAGGTGATTGACGTGCTTCTTGCCGCTGCGCTCGGACTGGCGGTCGCGCATCACAAGGAATTTGTTCATCATGATTTATGCCCTGAAAACATACATGTTGACGCCAGGGGCAATGTGAGGACGAAAAACTTTTTCATATCGCGTTTCACCTATCAATATCTTCAGGACACGGACGTTATTGCATCTTCTGTCTCCCCTTATTTCATAAGTCCTGAAAAAGTGGAAAGCCATGTAGAGGACAAGCGGGGAGATGTTTTCAGCTTCGGAGTCATTTTCTATTACATGCTCACCGGGAAATATCCGTTTTCAGGGAAAAACGAGGTTGAGACGCTTTATTCCAGGGTCAAAAAGAGGAAACCTCTCCAGCCTCAGATGTTCACCGCTGAAAAACCTCTGGTGCTGGCGCCCGAAACTGTGGATTATCAGCCACCGTCGCCACCGTCATATTTCAGGAGCGATATCCCTGTGGAA
>JBAZRS010000640.1:0-3265 GCA_041662825.1 Victivallales bacterium
AGAAGACGGCATACGACATCTGATGAAGAAAAAGCTTTTGCTGTTTCTATGGCAAATCGATAGACATCAAGTTTCTCATGATGGAAAAATACATGTTTTTCCGCCTCTCCCGCACAATTTATGTCGCAAACTTTGTCGGTGCCATATTCCTCACTCCCTTCACTAACAACCTGCGCTGGCGTTGACCAAGATCGTCTCAAACCCACTAGCATCCGCAAGATCTGAGAGAGCTCCTCTTTCTCGGATATAACGCATGCCTCTGCAAGCAATTTCTTGATGCCGACAAGGTCCAGGCATGCCGCACATTCAAGAGTGGAGCCGATCGCATAATCCAAGCTCCTTCCCTTCATCGCCGAGTAGGCGGCGCTGGCCATGGCTATATTTTCGAGCATACTGCAAGAAGCCCGTGACAACTGGTCACCGACTGCATGTCTGCCATCCCATTGGCCGACCCAGTTATTGACCTTCCCATTGAAGTGCAATGTCCGCTGGTAAACTTTTAATTTCTCATGATTGAACATGATATTATTCCTTTTTCACTAAACTTTGTCGTGAGCTTTGTCGCGAACTTAGTCGATTCTCTTTTCCCTTTGTATTCTTCTCCGACAAAGCTCAGGACAGAGCTCGCGACAAAGTTCTGAAACTATTCAAATCTCCCATCCTCCCTGCCAGTGCTCCACCAGCAGAGGTCGCGCAGGAAGACAGGCCAGGCATTCCAGGACCAAAACGGATTCTCTCCGGTTGCGGGATCCCCGTGGCAGGTCATGAGCACGCAGGCGACACGGCCTTTTCCAAAGGTTCCTGTCACCACCGCCGGATCTCCTTTGTCCAGGGAAAGTAAAATTGCCGCCCCATCATTGGCTTTTGCGCTGTGCCACCAGTAACAGACGGGTTTAGAATCCATTTTCATGAATTCAGTTGTCGGATGCGCCGGTCCTTTCACAAGTGTTGCGGATTGTCCGCGGCCCGCAAACGGCATGTCTTCGCTTGGTCTGAACGAGACTGGCAGGAGATCCGCCAGCAACGAGTTCTGGACGCCTCCGCGGTCGAACGCCTTGTGTCCGCCCAGCAGAATAAGACCTCCACCCCTCGACACGAATTCCAGGATCATTTTCTTCTGTTTAAGAGAAAGGCTCTGTATGTCCACATCGCACATGACGAGCAGGCGGTGCTTGAACAGTTCCTCGGCGGTTTCAGGAAAATTAAGGAAAGTCTGGTTGCGCCCGCCGCGGATGAAGACAGGAGTTATGGGCATTTGCCCGATGTGCAGCGCATCTGCTATGTGCCAGTAATCGTAATATGGCCCGGCGAAAACCAGGACGGAGCAGGGGGCTGTCGTGCCGGGGACAAGCTTTTCCGGAACCGTTCCCTCCATGCCGGGAAATATCTCAAGCATCTCCCGGTCTGAAAAATATTTGAGAGGATATACGCGGACAGTGTCGGCAAACCATTCTGCCGTCCCCTCGGTACCGATGACGAAATCCCACCATCCACTTGCCCTGAGGATGAAGTCGACGGAGAAGTCCTGATATTTCCCCGGAGCCGAAAAGTCGCCTGTCTTGATTGAAAGTCCGCCGCGCGAAGATGAATTTTCAGAAGCTATGCCAATGGAGCCTAGAAGAGTGCCGCCGTCTTTGCCGTCTGTCCTGGCGCGGAGTACGGCGCGGTAGAGGCCGGGGCGCGGGCTGGTGAAATACGGGGAATGGGCGATCAGTCCCTTTCCTTCAGTGGTCAGGGCCCTGAGGCAGCTGCCGTCAGTGGCGGAGCTGTCATTTGCGATCACCGCAAACTTCCCGTGCCGCAGGGAGGTCAGATCATATGACTTGACGATCGAGTTGTCCCAGCCGCCCTCGACGATCTTCTCTACCTTCTTCTTTGCCGCTTCCGGGTCTGGTGGCGGGTAATAGCGCAGAAGGCGGACTGCGTCAATCCACAGGGTTGACGGGATGGTTTTCCCGCTTTGTTTTTCGCTGTTGTTGCCCATGCCAAAACTGATTATGGCTCCTGCCGCATTGTCCGGTGCCGTCGCGATTGTATCGCGCAGGTCCCAGTCGGGAACCGCGTGATACGGAAATGCGAGAATCCCGCCGGCATAAATCTCCTTGCCTGCGCCGTCAAGCCACATGAGCCGTGCCGAGGAGTCGACTCCGCTGTATTTGCCTTTCTCTCCAAAACCTTCCGAACGATAGGAGAGGGAGAACAGATACTTGGCTCCTGCTTCCACCGGAATCACTTTCATTGTCTGGATATTGGCATTGCCTTTCGCAGGAATTTCAAGCTTGAGTGAGGTCTTTCCGTTGACTTTGGAGGATGCATCGGCCGAGATCCGGGAAGAGTCTGCCGGATTCGCCCTGACCGTCCAGTCGGCAGGTTTGCCTTCCACCCAATTTTCAAAATCCGGATTCACCGCCTGGTTCGGGCCGAACACGGTCTCCGCCAAGGCCGTAACCCCGAGCAGGAAGGTAAAGGCGACGGTGATTGCTTTTATCCCATTACGGAATATTAAAGCAAGTGTTTTTAACGATATATTCATTTTCTTCCCGCTATACTGTTTAATATTCTCCAAGAGTAGCTCGGGTCTATCTGACCCGAGAGGCGCGGGTCAGATAGACCCGCGCTACTTTAATCAAGCCACGCTAAAGTTTACCTGCATGCCGTAGGCATGTAAACCTCTTGCGGCGCCGAAGGTTTACGCGCCTCAGGAGTGCGACCAGGGCTTGAACTCCAACAATTACGATCTCACGCACTCCACCGTTTCCTACTTTCTAAATACTACTTTCTACTTTTCCAAACTGACACCTGACCACTGATTACTGACCACTGATTACTGTTTCCGGAACTACTCAAATCTCCTGTCCTGTTTCTTCACCCACCAGATTGCGTCGCGGAGCATAAGGTACCAGCATGGATCCTTCCAGAAGGGCATTTCATCCTTACCCGGATCTCCCATGGGCGCGGCGGCGATGCAGACTATCCTCGCCTTGTTCGGACCGTATTCCCATGCCGTCATGACTGGTTTTCCTCCGGCGAACAGAATCGGAACAGCCCCTTGTTTCAATGTTACCGGATGTATCCACCAGCATGTTGCATTCTTCGAGAGCGAAGTGGCGACAGATGCGAATGGAGGCAGATCTTTTGCCGCAGTTACTTTAACGGCTGACGGACCTGAAATTGCGCAAGGATTGTCGTCGAATTCAATCGGAAATGCATTGCCGAGTTTGCTGCCTTTTAAATGTGAACGGCCGTATGCGCCATGACCGCCGAG
>JBAZRS010000641.1:0-3261 GCA_041662825.1 Victivallales bacterium
ATGGAGAATCTTGTTCCATGAAGAAACAGAAGGACAAAAATAAAGACAAGGTTCCGGAAGATGATATGGAAATGGAATCTTCGGGGGAAACTGAAAAGGATGAGGCCGCTTCACCGGTGGAGATTTCCGCGGATGACAACATCGGTCCCACCGCAATTCCGAGAAGCGGAAACACGCATCTGCGCCGGCTGATGGATGTGAACTTCCTCGAGTACGCCTCCTATGTGATAAAGGACAGGGCCATTCCGGATGTCGACGACGGGCTGAAACCGGTGCAGCGCCGGATTCTCTGGTCGCTGAAAAGGCTGGACGACGGAAAATTCCACAAGGTCGCAAATGTCGTCGGCCATACAATGCAGTATCACCCCCACGGAGACGCCTCCATCTACGAGGCTCTCGTCGTTGTCGCCAACAAGGAATATTTCATAGACAGGCAGGGGAACTTCGGCAACATATTCACAGGGGACGTGGCCTCCGCGGCGCGTTACATAGAATGCCGCCTTAACTCCCTAGCGAAAGAGGTTCTTTTCAACAACGACATCACCGAATTCGTCGATTCCTATGACGGCAGGAACAGGGAGCCGGTTTCACTTCCGGTCAAAATCCCCGCCCTGCTCATGCTCGGTGCCGACGGGATCGCCGTAGGAATGTCGACCAAGATCCTCTCCCATAACTTCAACGAGCTTATCGAGGCCCAGATTGCGATCCTGAAGGGGGAAAAATTCACAGTATATCCCGATTTCCTCCAGGGCGGCCTCATGGATGTCACAGATTACAATGAAGGCAACGGCAAGATCGTCCTGCGTGCAAAAATAGAGAAGAACGGACGCAAACTGATCATCCGCGAGATTCCAGCGGTGACCAACACCGAGAAGCTCATTGCTTCAATTGAGAATGCAGTCCGCAAAAATAAAATCAAGGTGTCATCCATCAACGATTACACCGGCGAGAAAATAGAAATAGAAGTGACGCCGGCAAGAGGTTATGACACAGACAAGGCGCTGAATGCTCTTTACGCCTACACGGACTGTTCCGTTTCGGTCAGTGCAAGCCTTATTGTCATCGCGGACAACAAGCCCGTTAAAATGTCAGTCAGCGAAGTCCTTCGCAGGAATACTGAAAAGCTCGTTGAATATCTCCGCCGCGAACTTGAGATCGAGCTGGGCAAGCTCAATGACTCGTTCCATGACAAGACACTCGCCCAGATATTCATTGAGAACAGGATTTACAAGCGCATCGAAAAATGCGAGACCTACGAGAAGGTCCTCAAGGAAGTGCATGAAGGACTTATACCTTTCCGCCACATGCTCAAACGCGATGTGACCGATGCCGACATCGAAAAACTCCTCGCAATCCCGATCCGCAGGATTTCGCTTTTCGACATCAACAAGAACAAGAAGGATATCGACGACATAATCCTGCAGATTGAGGAGGTCCAGAAAAACCTCAAACGATTGAAGGCTTATGCGATAAAATATCTGAAGGGTCTTCTCGACAAATACGGAAAAGATTATCCCAGACACACTGAAATAGAGATCTTCGACAAGATAGACGTGCGGGAAGTAGCCCTTAACAACATCAAGGTCGGCTGGGACAAGAAAAACGGATTCATAGGCACTTCGGTGAAAAGCGATGACACTGTAACCTGCAACGAGTATGACCGCCTTCTCTGCATCGAACGCAACGGCAAATACAAGGTCATCTCGATTCCAGACAAGGCTTTTGTCGGACGGCTGGTCTATTTCTGCAAGTACGACAAGAACCTTGTCTTCAATATTGTCTATAAGGACAGGAAGACCGATTTCAGCTATGCAAAGCGAACTGTCATAAGCAAGTTCATAACCGACAAGGAGTACAATATCGCTCCTGACGGCTGCAAGATTGATCTGATTAACACGCGTCCAAATTATGTTTACGAGTGCGTATTCGAACCCAAGACCCACCAGAAGCAGAAAAGCTGCATGGTTGATTTCAGCCAGGTCGGAATGAGAACACCCCAGTCACGCGGTTTCAGTGTTGCAAACAAGAAAATAATTGACTACCGATTTGTCGGTGTTTCCGACGGACAGGGAAACATAGTCCAGCCAGACTCCGAAACTGCCGAAGGCGAACCGCAATTGCCCACTCCGGGAGATGCTTCACTATCCGCAGAGCTTTCCGATCCTGTCACGGAACCTGCAGCTGAAACTCCAAAACCTGTGAAAGCCAGGCCCGAAGAGAAACCTGTCGAGGAGGAGAAACCCTCCAAGAAGGAAACTCCAAATGAAAAAGCCGCCAGGGAGAAAGAGGACGAGAAGCTTGAGCTTGAAGCCGAAGATCCCGAAAAGATGAAAGTGAAAAAAGGCAAGGGCGCAAAGCCTGAGATAGCAAAATCATCCAAGCCGGCTGTCGACAAGAAAGAGACTAAATCTGAAAAAAAATCAGAGCCTAAAAAAAAAGAAAATCCGCCAAAGCCGGTAAAAGGCCCCAAAAAAGGCGGTTCTGACGAATGGGGAATAGCCCAGCCCGAATTCGGTTTTTAAGATTTTTTCTGGGAAAACAAAAAACATGCCTTGCGGCATGCCGCTTTGAGCGACTAACAGAATCAAGCCTCCTGCTCTGCCGGAGGTATATGACTACACCGGAGAAGATGCATGGGTTACGAATCAATAATCAAGGAAACAGATTCCCTGATTAGGGAAATCAGAACTCTGCGCCCCCTTGAAAGGTCTGAACTTGCACAACTCCGGGAATATTACAGGGTGGGCCTTACATACTCCAGCAATGCCATTGAGGGCAACTCCCTGACGGAGACGGAAACAAAGGTTGTGATTGAAGACGGATTGACGGTTAATGGAAAGCCTTTGCGGGATCATCTCGAAGCTGTGGGACATGCGGAAGCGTTTAGTTTGCTCTACACGGTCACCTCTTCAACGGAAATAAGAGAAGATTTCATAAAAAACCTGCACCATATCTTCTATCGCGGAATAGATGAGGGAAACGCCGGTGTGTATAGAAATGTGAAAGTAATCATAAGCGGAACTGATTTCCTCCCGCCGTCTCCCGGGGAAGTGCCCGGATTAATGAAAAAGCTTATTGCAGGAATCACGGAGATGGAAAAGAGAAATCCCATCATGGCTGCGGCCGATCTGCATACGGAATTTGTGAACATCCATCCCTTTGTCGACGGGAATGGCAGGGTGGCGAGACTGCTGATGAACCTGATTCTCATAAAATACGGATATCCTGTTGTCATCATTCCTCCTGCAAAAAGAAGGGAAT
>JBAZRS010000642.1:0-3252 GCA_041662825.1 Victivallales bacterium
TTTTTTCTCCGAAAAAATTTATATTTGATTATGGAACAGTACCGGAATACCATTCAACTGCATTCATACCTTTTTCGTGTGATTAGTGTGTTTCGTGGTTTATCCTTTTCCGTGTATTCCGTGTGTTCTGTGGTTACAAAATTGGTTACGGTTTTTGTATTGGTTGAATATTGGATATTCAGTTTTCTTTACTCAACTGCGGCCAGGTGCATCACCTCTTCCGGATTCGTTTTCTTGGTTTCCAGATTTCCGACCAACTCGCCCCTGCGCATGACCAGTATCCTGTCTGTAACGCCGAAAAGCTCGGGAAATTCGGACGATATGAAGAGCAGGGATTTCCCCTCCTCCGCAAGAGTATTGAGCAACAGGTATATTTCACGTTTTGCGCCGACGTCTATCCCGCGCGTCGGTTCGTCAAAGATCAGGAATTCTGAATTCGCCATCAGCCACCGAGCGATAAGGAGCTTCTGCTGGTTCCCTCCGGAAAGTGAATTTGCAGGAGCCTTCGGCCCGGCCCATTTCAATTTCATCTTCGAACCGTATTCCGAGGATAGGGCATCTTCTCGTCCGGGATTTATGAAACGCCTCATCCCTATAAGGTTAAAGTTAGGCAGGGTAATGTTCCAGCTGCATGGAAGCTGGAGACATAGCCCGCTGCGTTTCCTGTCTTCGGTCAGAAACGCCATCCTGTTCGCTATCGCATCCTCCGGAGATCTTATCTGTATTTTTCGGCTGTCAAGGGTCAATTCACCGGAAGTCATGCGGTCTATTCCGAAAATCGCCCTGGCCACTTCGGTCCTGCCGGCGCCGACAAGTCCGGCCATTCCGACGATTTCGCCGCTTCTGACTTCAAATGTCACATTTTTTACCCCCGCCTCGGAAGAAAGACTGTCCACCTTTATCCTGACATCTCCGGTGCTGACCTTTCTCTGCGGGAAGAAATCCCCGAGTTCGCGTCCGACCATGTGGTGGACTATTGAAGATATTTCCATTTCTGCGATCTTCGCAGAATTCACGACTTTTCCGTCGCGCAGCACGCTTATGTCATCGGAAAGCTCCGTCACCTCTTCAAGCCTGTGCGAGATGTATATGATTGTCATCCCCCTTGAACGGAGATCCTTGACAACCCCGAAAAGTCGTAGCGCCTCCTTTTCCGAAAGCGAAGACGTAGGTTCATCCATCACGATTATCGAGGCGTTCTTCCTGAGGGCCTTCAGAAGTTCCACAATCTGGCAGTCGCCTGTGGAGAGGTTTGACACTACGGCATCCGGCTTCACTACGAAATTGTATTTTTTTGCGAGGTTCGCAGTTTCTGAAAGCATCTTTCCCAGGTCCATGGTCAGCGGCGTCAGCATCGGTTCCGCCCCGAGGAAGACATTTTCGGCCACGGTGAGATCTTCGGCCAGATCAAGTTCCTGATAGATCATGGTGATTCCGCATTCCAGCGCTTCCCCCGGCTTTTTAAAGGTCTTTGTGGAACCGTCGATCTCAATTGACCCGGAGTCGGGATGATATACCCCGGAGAGAATTTTCATCAGCGTGGATTTCCCGGCCCCGTTCTCTCCGCAGAGCGCGTGGACAGTCCCGCGCCGCACTTGGAAAGTGACGTCCGATAGAGCCTGGACCGGTCCGAAACGCTTCGAGATTCCGGTCATTCTTAGTGCATATTCTTCCATAGTAAATTACCGAAGATTCAAGATCATTTTAACCACTAATCGACACTAACAGGGCACTAACAAGAATTAAAAATTCAAATCTTGCTGCGAGTTTGATTTTGTTGCAAAAGCAAAGTCGCAGCAAATATTCGTTAGTGAAAAATTAGTGTGAATTAGTGGTGAGTTCTTTGATTTGGAGTTTCTTTTCATTGTGTCCCGAGGAGGGCCTTGATATCCGGTTCGTCCATGTTCGCCTTTGTGACAAGCTTTACGCCGGTGTCGATTTTCTTTTCGACCTTTTCACCTTTGAGGGACATTGCCACGGCTTTTACCCCGTCATATCCCATCTTGTAGGGGTTTTGGACGACGAGAGAGTCGATCTGCCCGCCCTTGAGGCCTTTGACTAAGGCCGATTCAGCGTCGAAGCCGACCATCTTGACTTCCTTCCGTCCCTGGCTCTGCAAAGCCTGCAATGCGCCTACCGAGGTTGAAGCGTTGCAGGCGTAAAGTCCCTGCAGATCCGGATTCTTGGTGAGGATATCCTCTGTAGTCTGCAGGGCGGTTTCCACCGTGTCCTGCCCGTATTTCGCATCCATTATCTTTATGTTCGGGAATTCCTTTTTCACAGTATCGATAAAACCGTTCTCCCTGTCCGTGGTGGAGCCGGATCCGGCGACATATTTGACGACGACTATTTTACCTTTTCCCCCGAGTATTTCCCCCATCCTCCTGGCGGCGATCGCTCCTCCCTGATAGTTGTCGGTAGCGGCGAACGTCAGATATTTGTCGGTGTCAATTCCGGAGTCGATTATTGCGCAGGGTATTTTCTTCAGGTCAAGTTTTTCAACTGAGGGGACAATCGCTTTCTTATCAAGCGGGGCAAGGACGAATCCTGCGGCCTTCTGCTGGACAAAGTCCTCTATTATCTGGATCTGTCGTTCACGGTCGGTCTCGCGCTCCGGCCCGTTCCAGAGTATTTTGTAACCGAACTCCTTGCCGGCGGCTTCCGCTCCGCGCTTTACAGACTGCCAGAAGATGTGTGTCGTCCCTTTCGGGATGACGGCGATTGATTTGTCCTGGGCAATCGCTCCGCTTGATAACATGATCCCGATAAGCGCTGCAAACCCGTACGTCTTTATTCCCTTCATGCAAAACCTCCGTGAAATTAAATAGGTTCCCTTAAAATAATGCCGTTAATTATTAATTCTATTGAAAAGCATAGATGAGGAAAAGATGGATGAAAAGAGTGAAAACCCTGTTTTTATGGTTAAATTAGTATCGCCTGTTTATAACTCTTTGAAAATTAAGGAGAATTAAAATGAGTTTTACGGCAAAATGCGATAAGTGCAATGCAACCTGTACGGCGGAAGACGACTGGCTCGGTCAGGAAGCCGAGTGCCCTGAATGCGGAGCTACGATAATCATCCGGAAAGCTGAAACCAAGCCCGGACTTTCAATCAGGAAAACCGTTCATCAGGAACCGGAAAAAACCGTAATGCCAGTGACGGAGTCGGCTCCTGCGGAAAAGGCCTTCTGCCCGCACTGCGGGCAACAGCTCGGCGCCCCAGACGCCGTCATCTGCATCGGATGCGGAATC
>JBAZRS010000643.1:0-3252 GCA_041662825.1 Victivallales bacterium
TGGGTATGATTCCTACTCTTCCGAGATCAAGCCTGTCAGCATCCCAGCAGGTTCCGATTGTCGGATCATCGCTGCATTTCCCGTCAGTATGGTGCCGGCAGGCTTCGGCAAGTGAAATGAGCTGAGTGTCGGTAATACTGAAGATCTTACCCTGCATTTTCATCACAAGTTCGGCGGATCTTTTTCCGTGCTCAAGATCGGCGCCGTCATCCCGCCTGCATGCGTCATGAAGAAAGGCGAAGAGTGTCACTACTATGGCATCGGCTCCGTTTCTGCGGGCGACTGCCATTCCATACCTGTAAACCCTTTCCCAGTGGTCTTCTCCATGTATCGAACATGTTTCAAGTTTGAAATGCTTAATCGCATGCTTCTTTATTTCGCCGATATCGATATTCATCTCGGTTTCATCTATATTAATTATGCGTGTTTATAATTGTATGTAGCCGAACTGAAAAAAATTCAATTAGATTAACTCGGGTCTATCTGACCCGAGAGACGCGGGTCAGATAGACCCGCGCTACCTCAAGAGGTATCCTAACTAAGCAATTCAGACGATATCCCGCTTACTCGGCCCATATCAACTCAAGCCGAAATAACTGACGCATTACCCTATATTAGTTTTTGTGAATTTCATATAATCATGAGGACACAAAATGTCCAATGCCTTCAAATATATTATGCCTCATGGTGAAGTCAAAGTGCTTAGAAAATAACGGATACCATCAAATGAGAAATAACATCATATTTTTCAATGTACAGAACCGAAAGGACGCGTATGGAAGCGGTGATATTCACAGGCATACAGGCGACGGGCAAATCAACCTTCTTCAAGGAACGCTTTGCGGACACGCACATCAGGATAAACCTGGACATGCTTAGGACGCGGCGCAGGGAATTCCTGCTCTTTGAGGCATGCCTGAAAATGAAACAGCCTTTTGTTGTCGACAACACCAGTCCGACGGCGGAGGACAGGCAACGTTACATTCCAATGGCGAAAGCTGCAAAGTTCCGGATAACAAGTTATTACTTTGTATCAAATATAAAGGATGCGATAATGCGGAACTCCGAACGAGATTGCAACAAATTCATCCCATCATATGCGATCATGGGGACTCACGGTCGCCTTGAGTCTCCGACATACGAGGAGGGCTTCGACATGATCTATTGCGTCAGGATAAAAAAAGCGGGCGGATTCGCTGTGAAGGACTGGAAAGTCCGTTAATGACGTAAATTGCGTTCTTGAAGTAACACAGGCTTTCGGGCTTATCTACTATAAGCATTTTGGTTACGTATAGTACCCCCTGCCAGTTTATCTGGCAGGGGAAACTAAGTTACTAGCGTAAAAAACGCGTATAGTAGATAGGATTTCAACCTGTTGTTGAGCGAGAAAATACGGGAGATAATTGCAGGCTAAAGCCCGCATTACTTCAGAAAAGCTTGTTTTGCAGATTTTCTTTGTTTGGTTATTGAAATCATCTTAGGCAATTTTTAATTTCCTCATATCACCGCTTCTCCGTTTCTCCCATTCGCCGTTTCTTTCCTCTAAGCTCACCCTTTCTCCACTGCGAGAGGTTTCAACTTGTGAATCACTTCCACGAGATCCCTCTGTTCGTCGATGACAGAAACAATATCCTTGTAGGCCATTGGCGATTCATCCAGGAATCTCTCGGTGCAGTTGAAGACGACCCCCTGCATGGATTTGCGGAACTGCTCCATGGTGAAAGTCCTTGTTGCGGCATGTCTCCCCATTATGCGGCCGGCGCCATGGCTGCAGCTCGAAAACGCCTCTTCGTTGCCTTTGCCCCTCACGATATAGCTCGAAGTACCCATGCTGCCGGGGATGATACCGATTTTCCCTTCGGTTGCACAAGTCGCGCCTTTCCTGTGAACCCAGACTTTTTCACCGAAATGCTCTTCAAGCGCTGCATAGTTGTGATGGATGTTTATCTTCTCAAGGGTGGGAGGGATTTTCCCGATGATTTTCTTTAACGAATCCGTGATCTGCTTCAGCATGCATTCTCGGTTCAGATATGAAAAGTCCATGCAGAAATTCAGCAGGATCAGATATTCCCGGCCCTCGTCGGAGTCAACTGGCAGGAAAGCCAGGTCCGGTGCCGGGAGTCTTACCTTGTGCCTGGCATTGATCTCCTTTGCCAGCCTGTTGAACTTGTCGCAGACACATTTCCCGATATTCCTGCTCCCGCTGTGGAGCATGAACCACATGTACCCATCTTCGTCGGCCTGCATCTCTATGAAATGGTTTCCGCTGCCAAGCGTACCCAGCTGTTCGGCCACGGTTTCAAATGAGACAAGCCCGGTTCCCTTTTCCAAACCTCTTATTTCAGTCTTATATTTGTCAATAAGTTCCCTGGCTTCCCGCTTGAAGACAGAATTGTCCTTCTGGTGTTTCATCCCCATCGGAACGTGATTGCGGACTTCGCGCATTATCTGGATAATGTCCTCACGCGGCAGCCAATCAGCCTTGAAATCGAATTTGTTCGCCATCATGCCGCAGGCAATGTCCACACCCACCATGTTGGGGGAGACAGAGTCCTTCAGCGCCGCCACTCCGCCGATCGGCATTCCGTAGCCAGGGTGCAGATCCGGCATCAGGGCGACATGTCCGACAACAGTCGGATGGTTGCTTACGTTGAGCGCCTGTTCCAACGCCGAAGGTTCAGGATTGACGCACCAGCTTTTGATCGGAACCTTCTGACTACCGCTGTTGAATATGATATCCATATGTCTCTATCCTTAAATATAAAGGAACAATTACCCCTCCATTCATGATTTACAATGGGCTGAAACCCGTAGGCGCATTAGGTAAAACCCTAATTCAATCGATTTGTTCAAACTTATGTCCTTCAAACAATGTATCTAAAAAGACACAAGCTGAAGCCGTGAACACCTACTTTTGAAATAAGTTCAAAAATGGCAATTCTGGAATTGCCTCTCCCTTTGTTTGAAAAATCATATTCACAAGATAGTTTTCAGCGGCATTCATTGTTAGGAACACCGACAACCTGCCGGCTTAATAAAGGGAGGCTCTAATGTTTTTCCGCGCATTTCTGGCTTTCCTGATTCTGCCATTCATGTTTGCCGGTTTAATTCCGCTGGTTCTGGCAGCTGCCGACCCATGGTGCGGACACGCCTTTCTTCTTTCCGGCATTCCTGTTGCGGGGCTGGGAGTGATTGTGCTTCTCTGGTGTGTCCGGGATTTTTACGTGTCCCGCAAAGGCACCCTTGCACCAT
>JBAZRS010000644.1:0-3251 GCA_041662825.1 Victivallales bacterium
ACATGCGACACGCCCTTACGATGCAGGAAGGTTCGAGGTATGCAACCACAAGTGGACGGCGCTGACGGAGGAATCCCGCAGTGCGGCAGTCCTAAACGACTGCAAATACGGAGTGAATGTGGAGGGGAACAGCATCAATCTCACACTCCTGCGCTCCCCTCTCGCGCCAGACATGACTGCCGACAAGGGAAAACAGGAATTCACATATGCCTTCTGCTGCGGAAACGGGCCGTTCAAAGATGCGGGCATAATCCAGCAGGCATACGAACTGAATGTGCCGGTGACAAGCATTAATGGCAGCGCCGAGACGGCAAGTCTCCTGAGCCTGGATGCCGGCAACGTGATCATTGAAACGGTCAAGCCTGCCGAGGACGGATCGGGTGACGTGGTCATCCGGCTGTACGAGGCCTTCCATAATGCGACAAGCTGTTGCCTGAGCGTGGGCATTCCTTTCAAAAAGGCCTTCGAGACTGATATGCTTGAAAACAAAGTGAAGGGAATCGAAGTCAAGAACGGTTCCATACGCCTGAGATTCCGTCCGTTTGAAATCAAAACGCTGAAGCTGAAAGTTAAATAATCAATAATAGAGATGTCACCTATGAAAAAGAACAGACTCTGGTACAGGACGTTTTCGGAAGAATACATGAGCGGGCTCCCGATAGGCACGGGTCGTCTTGCCGCAATGATACTCGGACTGCCCGGCAACGAGCGGATCGCCCTTAACCACGAATGGCTCTGGAGGGGTAAAAACAGGGGGCGTGAACCTCAGAAATCCGCGCATCTGCTGAGCGGAGTCCGTGAATTGATTCTTGCAGGCAAATATGATGAGGGGACAATCAAGGGGAATGAAGCGTTCGGCGGATTCGGCGGCAGATCCGGGAAACCGAATTCCGTGGATCCTTTTCAGCCTGCCGGAGATCTTCTTGTTTCAACAGGACATTCAACAGTTACGGATTACACAAGGGAACTTGACCTTGACGATGCGGTGGTGACGGTAAAATACAAATTCGGCGATGCGGTGTTCAAAAGAGAATACATCGCCCATATCGGTTATGACCTGATCATCGGACGCTTCACATCTGAAAAGCCGTTCTCGCCTGAATTCCGCCTTTCCAGAAACGAACAGGACAAGGACTGTTTCCTGCGCATTGACGGCGATCAGGATTCAATTGTGATGGACGGGCAGTTTGACGGAGGCATCGGGTTCCGGAATGAATTCAGGATCATTTCCTGCGACGGGGAAAAAGCTTTCAGCGGCGGCACTGTGAAAATATCAGGTGCTACTGAAATAATCTTTGCGGTCAATGTCGGGACTTCGGCAAAGGCGTTTTCCCCCGCCGAGGAGATTGCATCATATCCGTGGCCGGACAAAGACTGGAAAACAATTCTCAGGACACACAAGGCGGCGTATAAAAAGTTTTACGGCAGCCTTAGCCTCGACATTGAGCTTCCGGGAAACAGCAAGCCTGTGGACGAGAGGCTTAAGGCGATGAAAAGCGGAGCTGCGGATCCCGGAATCGCTGAGCTGTATTTCAAATACGGGCGATATCTCCTGGTTGCATCTACGGCAACCGGAGAGCTTCCTCCCAATCTCCAGGGGAAATGGAATGAGGAACTCAATCCCCCCTGGCAATCGGATTATCATCACGACATCAACCTGCAGATGAATTTCTGGCCGGCGGAGACCGGGGCATTGCAATACACGACCGAAGCGCTGTTCAAATATCTGGAGCGGTTTGTTCCGCATGGGAGAAAAGCTGCGAAGGATCTATATGGATGCGACGGAATATACCTGCCTCTCCAGACCGATATCTGGTCAAGGTCGACCCCTGAGTCGTTCGGATGGTCTGCATGGGTAGGTGCCGCACCGTGGCTTGCACAGCATTTCTGGTGGCATTATGAATTTGAACAGGATGCTGAATTCCTTAGGAAGAGGGCTTATCCTTTCTTCAAGGAGGTAGCCGCGTTTTTCGAGTCGTACTTGATAGAGGACAGCAGCGGTACTCTTCAGATAGTTCCCTCCCAGTCGCCGGAAAACAGATTTGTCGGCGGAGGTGAATTCGCATCCACACTCTGCGTGTCGGCGACAATGGATGTGATCCTCGTGAAAAACGCCTTTGAATACGCTTTGAATTCAGCGAGGATTCTCGATATCGACCATGACAAACAGAAGACATGGGAGACAATGATAAGGAAACTTCCGGTTCTCAAGACCGGTAAACACGGACAGCTACTTGAATGGAACGAGGAGTTTGAAGAGGCCGAACCGGGGCACCGCCATTTATCCCATCTCATCGGAGTTTATCCGGGCGACAACCTTGATCCCGAGAAGACACCGGAACTCTGGAATGCCGCAATTGTCTCACTTGAAAGAAGACTGGCTGCAGGCGGCGGTCATACCGGCTGGAGCCGTTCCTGGGTCGCATGTCTTTTTGCGAGGATGGGAAAGCAGGCTGAAGCTTGGGATCATCTGAACCATCTGATTGCGGATTTCGCAACTGTTTCGCTCCTTGATCTCCATCCGCCGAGGATTTTCCAGATTGACGGGAATTTCGGAGGCACCGCTTCAGTATTGGAAATGCTCCTGCAGAGCTATCGCGGCGTAATCCATCTTCTGCCGTCCTTGCCGACGGCTTGGCCGAAAGGTTCGATAAAAGGCCTTCGCGCAAGAGGCGATTTCAGTGTTGATATTGATTGGTCGGACGGAAAGCTCGAAAAAGCTGTCATACGTTCGCTGAAGGGGAACCCTTGCAAAATAAAAAATGCTTCGGGTGTTTCGACGGTAAAAGATGAAGACGGGAACCAGGTTCCGGTCGAAATATCCGGAAATTGCATTTCATTCCAGACAACGGCAGATGGTACGTATGTTGTGACGAGGTAATTTTAAAACGTCAAGCCACTTGTCTTCACTCCGTTTTGACGGTGCATTGTTTCGAGATGAAGGAGGAGAGCTTTTCCTGTAGGATTTCAGTCAGTCTGGGCTTGTCCCTGAAATACAGGGAAATTAGTTTCTTGCCCTCCATCTGGTACAGCTTCTGTTTTTTCATCATGCCGATCTTGTAGTCGAGAGTGTCCATTCCCCAGTACTCGATATAGACGTCATATTCAGGCAGATAGAAATCCGGGCGTATCGCGTATCCTTCTATGATCCTGATTCTCTCGTCGTATCGGAAGCTTATGCCAAAAGAGTGGAGATGGTCTGATATGATCCGTTCACCGTCAGACTGCACCAATGTCCCGCTCCGGGTTTC
>JBAZRS010000645.1:0-3246 GCA_041662825.1 Victivallales bacterium
GCGCACTGCGATCCTTGTCGTTGACCCATACGCCCTTGTCGTCCCGCATCCGGGTATAGAACGGAGTGCCCAGAAGGATTATCCGACCGCGGCCCAGACGGACTTCGGCAATCGCCATAGTGCCGTCCTCAGCCCAGGTGGCTATCGGGCGGACCCGGTCGTTGCCCTTGGTTTCGCTGGCGTAGCTTACAGCGCCGGAATGTTCTTTGCCCAGATAATCGATCGCCACGCCGCTGCCGAAAATCGTCTTGTTGCGCAGGCTCGGTATCAGATCCTGTTCTTTGCTGAAGCCAATCTTGGCGTCGGCCCAGCGGTGGAAATTTTCATCGCTCATCCATTTCGGGGTCACGCCAAGTCCTAGTGATCGGGCCAACGGCCAGGAATCGGCCTTCTCGGGTGCGTGCCGTCCGGTGTGGTGCTGGGCCACGAAGATTCCACCGCGCTCGACATAACGCTTTATGCCCTCGATTTCATCTTCGGTCAACAGCACTGTACCGCAGTCAAGCAGCACCGGGAACTGGTCTATGGTCCCGTTGAGTATGTCCGGAACTTCGACATATGCGAAGTTTCGCCCGACACCCTGCAAAGCGCCGCGCGCGATATCCCAGTTCCATGGCTCGCCAAATCCGAGGCGTGTGGCGCGGGTGGAGCGCAGAACGCCGATCGGGGGTGTCGGCAGGTTCATCTTGCCGATGCACTTTATGAGTTCGAGATTCCGGTCGAACCAGGCCGCGATGTCCGGTTTGTCCTTGTAATGGGTTGTCGCGAAGACCAGGTCCGCCGCATCATTTCCGTACATCAGATAGAATGTAATATTGGACTGGAACACGGCGGCATCATTTGGAGGCCCGCCCTGCTCGCAACTCCACGGCAAGCCGTGGCTGCGCGCCAGGCGGCCGCCTGTCATCGGACACCAGTAGCCGCCGGCGCCGCCGGTGTCGTGCTGGTAGGCGCCATAGCGCTCGCAGAGGCCGGTGGACATGTCGAGCATGTTGATGGTGGCCATCATTTTCAGAGGCCGGTTCGGATCGCCGGCGCGCATCGCCTGCAAGGTCTTCTCCACTCCGCGCATACGCAGCCATGCCGAAAAGTTGGTGGCGTCGAACCAGCGGCGGTTCTCCGGCTCGGTCATGCGCGGATACGGCCGCGGCGGCAACGGGCCGAGTGCGATATAACCGAGCGGCGGGATTCCCTCCAGCCGCAGCACGAACTGGTTCTCGCCAGCGCGAAGGGCTCCGCCCAGCTCGAAACAGGTGGCTTGCACGCCATACTGGTCGGGGGTGACCTGTTTCAGGGGCTGTCCGTTTAGGTAGGCGTCGCAATATTTACCGTGCCCCCAGGGGCGCACCATGTGCAGGTATTTGAGATGCGGCAGTTGGGCTTCGGTGAATGAGACCGTGCGTCTGAGCCAGTAGTCGCCGCGTTTCTGCGCGCTGTGCTGTCCGCCTTTATAGAGGAGAAGCATCGGATCGTGGGAGTTGACCGCGACCCAGCCGTCCTTCGGCATCGCATCCGGGGCGTACCATTTCGCGGAGGCGCCCTTCAGCTCGCGGTCGGCCAGTCCCTCCCACCCATTACCCGCCAGCTCCACGCTGTCGGCATCGAGTCCGAGAAAGTTGCGCGGCGTCGGCACCTCGACCTGCTCCCAGCTTTTATAAAAATCGCTGCGGCCATGGTGCAGCAGACCGACCTTCGGCAGATCCAGCCCCAGTTCGCCCACCAGGTAGCTCTGCCAGTAGGCTTTGGTCTCCGGCATGCCAGCCACAGCGGTTAGCACGCCTACGCCTGCATCAGGAATTTCGCCAACGGCCTTGGTGCCGAGGAAATTGGGATCTGTGTTCAGGCTGTCCATGAAACGGCGGCGGAAATCCTGTGAATACGGATCGCTGGCCGAGACCGGCTCGGAGCCGTAGGGAATGCCATAGAGGGTTTGCGCGGAAAACTCGAAGTTGGTCGGCAGTGTGCCGGGGGCGCGGCGCACATAGGGCAGCGGCTCGCGGTTCCACAGCCATGCCGGTTTCCGTTCCCAGCAATGTGCGCGGAACGGGATGTCGTAGCGGGCGCACATCGCACTGAACCAGTCGGTCTGCGTCGTGTCCAGCACCCCGGGAGCTACGTAACGCCCCTCGGACGGCGGATGGAAGTTGAACGCGATGCCGCGCTCCTTCATCCACGGGAACTCAGTGGTGATGTCCACAGGCGCTCCGCCGCCGCCGAACCAGATGCCCGGGCCGGCGTTGTCGAAGCAGTCCAGCCAGCGCGGGTAGGCCTTCTCGGGGACCGCTTGCCAGACAGAGGCCTTGCAATCCTTGGAAATACGCGCCAATTCGTCTTTCGACGGAGCGTTCAATTCGTGGAATTTCGAACCGTCAAGCCCCAGCAACCAGCAACCTGCGCCCTGGAGTTCAATCACGGTGCCTGGCAGACCGCTGTTGGCGACAATCTTCAGATCTCCGAAACCCAGCAGGTCAGCAAGACGCTTGGACGCGCAGATCTTTGCGTGCGCAGCATCCTCCGCGAAAAAGGTGGTCCAGGAAGAATCATTACCTTTGCCGAGAAGACGCATAGACACATCCACTGCTCCGAAACCCCTTGTGTCGGCCTTGAATTTTTCCCCCGCAGCGGAAACTCCGGATTCGGCGGCAACGGCCATGCTGATTGCGAACATGCACAGCAACGCCATTGCAAATGCACTTTTCAGACCGGCTTCTTTCAGTCTTGAGATTTTCATCTTCTGCTCCACTCTTTTTGATTTTAACTTATTCTTCTGGATACATGCCCGGCGGCAATATATATCCTGCGTTTCCAGACATCTTGAAAAAAGTGTTTCCCGGAGTTTCCTATTGCAATTCTTCCTCGAACAGCGGAACAAGCGGGACCGGCTCCATATTTTGAAGTCCTCCCTTTCCCCTTGCCCTAAGGAGGTTGTCGATAATGATGGAAACGGCGATCCTGACATCATAACCGAGTTTTTTGACGGGTATGACCGATGTGACAGGATTCGGCCAGTTGCAATGGGTGACGATTTCAAGTTCCTCGGGCACCTGCACTCTTGAGAGGAAGATCCCGCCGAGGGCGAAATCGACCAGGTTGTCATCGGTTATTATCAGTCCGTTCGGGCGTTTCTCCCTAGGACAGTCAAGGAGTATCCTGATTATGTTCCCGGCGCCAATCCTTGCGTCCTTGCCTACAGGGATGAACCAGTGGTCTGGAGAATCCATGTCGGAATTATCCCTCTTTTCAATG
>JBAZRS010000646.1:0-3244 GCA_041662825.1 Victivallales bacterium
AATTCATTAAGAAATGTGTCCCCGGATATGAGAACAGCTACCTTATCGACACTGGGGCGCTGCTGGGAGTCCGAGAAAGCCGCAGAGTTGTCGGTGAATATGTTGTCAGCACTCTTGATTTTGCACGCGCCCAGACTTTTGAAGACAGCATTTGCCTGACAGGTCATCACTACGATCTGCATAATCCCGACGGTCCCGGCAATATCAAATGGGCCGAACTTGTGATTGATGGGAAAACATGTTATGTAGCCACTCACGGTAAAAGAGGCTCATGGGCTCCTCCGGGCGGATATGAGGCCATCAGTGACGGATTTGGACGTACCGGAGACAATTTTCAGCGGAGAACTCTGCCCAGTTCAATCCCCTACCGTTCGCTTGTACCCCAGAAATTGGACAATCTGCTTGTCGCAGGCCGCTGTTTGTCGTCGGAGTTTATGGCTCAAGCCGGATGTCGTCTCGTTCTGACCTGCCTCAACATGGGACAAGCCGCCGGAACAGCAGCCGCATTGTCTCTGAAGGCCGGTATAGTTCCCCGCAAACTCGACCGCAAAGAGCTTCAACTTCGTCTCATGCAGGATGGATGTGAAGTTGGACAGAATTATTTCGGTGTTCAAGGACTTGATGCATCCCCATTTGTCAAGGGAGGAAAAGCGGAGGAGAAATTTATGAAATTCCAAACGGAAATTGACGGTGCTTCTGCAGGTGGAGGGAAGAAGCGATAGCATAAAGATAAAAAGTAAAACTATTGAGCTGATTTCAAAATGCAAGAAAACTGTTGTCGCGGGAATATCTCTTGTTGGTGTTCACGACTTTAGTGTGTCTTCGTATTCAACAAGTTAGACACGCTAAAGCCGTGAACACCAACTTAAGAAATCAACTCGCCTGAGGCAATTTTGAAATTGCCTCTATTAAAAAACATTCACGGGAAAAATCACAGAGACTATTGACAATCTACAGCTCTGATTATATAATTTATTAAACTGCATATAATCAGACGAGTGATGCGGGTAATCAATCTCGGGGGTTATGATGACCAAAACAGAGATTTGCTATCAGGAGATTGCCAGAGACATTGCATCCGGACAGATACAGCCGGGAGCTCAGTTACCTTCACACCGGGAACTTCAGGCGAGATTTTGCATAAGTTACATAACTGTTTTGGGGTTTGTCCGAAAATTAAAAGATGCAGGACTGGTAGTTGCACGTGAACGTTCCGGGTTATACGTAGCTGCATCTCCGCCTAATCTCAATCGTTTTGTGCTCCTGCTTACCAAGAGAAGAGCTGGTAACCGCTTTCTCCAAGTCCTGGGCAGACTGATGCCGGAGGAAGCCACGGCCACCGGCGGGGAATTGGTGATACGCAGAGATTTCGAACCGCACATAGACAATCCAGCCTATCTGCAGACGCTGGAAGACGCACGCAGCCGCCGCATCGGTGCTGTTGCCTACATAAGCATGCCGGAACTTCCGCCTGATTGCGAACTGTGCAATGTGCCGGGACTTCCGATTCTCAATCTGACCAAAATTCTTTCATTAGACTCCGACTCGTTTGTCCAGGAGGCTGTTGATGTTTTAATAAGGCAAGGCTCCAGTCGTATCGCCTCCTTACTCATGAAACGTCCTAATTTTTCCAACAGGCTAATGGAGACTCTCCGCTTGCGCGGGCTGCCGGTCAAGCCTCAATGGTTTTTTCCGATCGGCTCTGATTCCATTGAAAGCGCCTCACACGCTGTCCGCATAATGCTAGATCTTCCCGCGTCCCAGCGTCCCGACGGTCTGATCGTCTCTGACGATAATCTCATTGAACAGGCGTTGCAGGGCGTTTACCAGTCAGGTGTCCGCGTTCCCGACGAGCTCCGGATCGTCACCCATTGCAACTGGCCGGACGTGGTCGCCTGCAACATTCCGGTTACAAGACTCGGATACGATGTCCAGACTATCGCCCGCCACTGCATCTCGATGCTCCGCGAAGCATGCCGTAATGCGGACAACGCCTTATGGACCCCTTCTTCCCTTTCACTGAAGGCCGTGTCCATGAAAGACGAGAATCCGATTCATCAAAAGGACTGAAGATATTTAATTAAAGGTATAGGCATTTCAAAGTTACCAGTAATCAGTCACCAGTGATCAGTCAATGGATTTTCTGCTGATAGCTGATGACTAAAGTTGCGGCCTTCTTGCCCCGTCGGATGACTGGGGTGGCCGCCTGACTTGACGTATAGGAATTTCAAAGTTTATAACACAAAATCTTCTGCGAATTGCGAAATTCGCACTTGGAGTGCGGCAATTTATTGCCGCCTTTAACGACGGAATTTATTCCGCCCCATGAGTAAGGTAATTCCGCGAAATGAATTTCGCGAAACAAGGCGGTAACAAGTTCCCGCACTCCAAGGATGCTTCGCATCAAGAAAAGAAGTTGCGGCTCTTTGGCCGCCTAATTTGTAAAGGCGATAAAAAAGGAGAAGATGATGATCTCAAAACTGAAAAGATATGGACTGCATGGTGCCCTTGCGAC
Organism: Victivallales bacterium; assembly: GCA_041662825.1. Taxonomy (GTDB): domain Bacteria; phylum Verrucomicrobiota; class Lentisphaeria; order Victivallales; family GWF2-50-93; genus GWF2-50-93. The sequence goes on from JBAZRS010000646.1 coordinate 2,516, forward strand.
GGCGGTGGTCTGTGCGGGATTTTTCAACATGCCTGCCGCTTCCGGAGCCGGGGCTCCTGAAAAAGGGGAGATATTCAAAGCCGATGCCCGCGGATTCGGCAATGTCGAAGTGACGTTGCGTCGTGTTGGCGAAAAGAAGGATGCTTCATGGACGACGTTCACAGCCGAGGATGCAGACCATGCGAAAGTATGCGCCTCGAAACGTCTAGCCGATCTGCTGGGTTTAGGAGATTGGAAAATTGTCGCCGACATCAAATTGCCGGGCATCGTTCTCGAATTGAATGGCGCCGGATTCTGGCTCCTTGGAATTGACGGTTCAAAATTCCATGAGCTTTACGCAGCGACTAAGGATGCGTTGACACTTCTGGTCAAAGACTGCAATTCCGCGCCATGGAAACCGGTTCCGGAAAAGGCATATCCGAGATGGCTTGACTGTTTTGACAATGCCGGTCCCGGTGTCTGGGTCGGCGGCGGCGGCGGCCAGTATACTCTCCCGTCCGATTTCGAATGGCTGCGCGACCGCAAGCTCACCATGTGTACGCTTTCACCCACCCAGTCGCGCCTTGTCGGTCCCGGCACTGTCGACACTACGGTATTCGACTGGCATAAGGCGATGGCAGCCAAATACAATCTTGCATACCGCACGCTCTTTTTTCCGGCAACTCATGAATGGCTGTGGAATATAATCCGCTCCCCTATGTGATTCCCGAGCAGGGAAGAACAGTTACC
>JBAZRS010000647.1:0-3242 GCA_041662825.1 Victivallales bacterium
TATTCTCTGCCAGCATTTTCCTCGGTACCGGGTTGATCGCCCATTTGCCTTCTGGTACAGGCAGTCCCTTTCTTGTGACCAGGCCGACTCCTTTCCCCCCCCTTATGACGAAGGCGGAATTTAAAATATCCGCAGTGAAATCACGGGTGGTGATATTGCGGGCTGGCAAGGGGGATATTTTTACGGTTATCAGCGCCTTGTGTGTGACATCCGGGTCGTCCCCGGCATCCTTTATGACTGACACAGTTGCTGTTTTTGTCTTGTCATTCATCTCTGCGGTTTTCACCGGCAGGAGGCGTCTCTTCCTGTCTGGGAAAATGATGCTTATTTCTTCCTTGACTTCCTCGCCGTTGAAGAGTGTCCAGGCCGCTTTTGCGGCCGCAGTCGCACACGCTCCGGTCGTAAAACCCGTCTTTAGTTTTTTCATTTCAGTTTTATTCATATTTAAATTTTTACCTGTAAAAATTTATTCTCCATTATAGCATGCAGTGTTGCGACCGCCAAAGTGCTTCCGCCGCGGCGTCCCTCAATGGTTATGTGCGGGATATCTGTTTTTGAGAGCAGGACTTTGGATTCGACGACGTTGACAAAACCGACCGGCATTCCTATTATTACGGCGGGCCTGATGTTCTTCTCGAAATACAGCTTTGCGATTCCGGCAAGGGCAAGTGGAGCGTTCCCGATGAGCACAATTGCACCGTCAAGAACCGCCTCGGCCTTCTTTAATGAGGCAAGTGCCCGAGTCGTACCGTGTTTTCCGGCGTCTTCCGCCACGTCGCTGTCGGAAATGTAGCAGTGGATCGAATCTCTTGAGTATGCCGGGTTGAACATTTTGAGCTTTGCGACGGATATGCCGCTTTTTATCATGTTTGAATCACAGTAGATGACGGCTCCGCCGGATACGGCTTTCAGCGCCGCCTGTATCGGGTTGTTCCTGAAAACAAGATTTTCGCATATTGAAAAATCAGCGGTGGTGTGTATGAGCCTGCGTGCGACTTTCCATTCAGTTTCTGAGAAACGGGTATTTACGCATTCGCTTTCAATTATGCGGAAACTTTCGGATTCAATCTGTTCCGCCGTCATGTCCCATTTTACGTCAGCGTAAATATTGTCGTTCTTTGCCATTGTCCCGATTCTTTTCTGTTTATTGTTTCAACCGTTCGTAGAAGGCGAATTTATGCTCCGGAGGCGCACAAGTACGCCGAATCGGGCTGGGAAGCCCGACCTACACCAAGAACGCGCAGTAAATTGCGCTACTGCGAAACATAGTCACATTTTCAACTGTATTATAACTAAAATAGCCAGCGCCATGGAATTGAACATGAAACGCAGGCCCTGGGTTATACCGACGATCCAGGCCCCGTCGCGTTTCGGGAAAATGCCCAGCGCGGTCGGAAGGTTCCTCCGCAGGGCGCTGAACGGGATTGTTATCAGGTTTGCCGCCATCAGCGCGATTAAGATCTGCAGCATTGTCACTTTGCCGTCACGGCCCATCTTTGCCGCGACAGTCGCCGAACTTACAAGGCCGCCCATTTTTGAACTCATTATGGCGATTATCTCGGGAGAGAGGACTGTCTGGAGATCCTGCGGGATTTTCTTCTCCAGCTTCCGGAATACGCCTTTGTCGCCGAGGTAGGCGACAAAAATGAATATCGGGAGGGTGATCAGTATCACCCGTATCAGGATTTTTCCTGTGGCTTTCAAGGACTTCCCGACTGTTTCATTCCAGGTCGGAACCTCTTTTTTCACGGGTTCATAATCATATGCGGAGTCAGCGGTTTTCCTCCTTCCGAAGGAGAAGACCAGCAATACCTGGAGAAGCTCGAGAATCAGCTGAATCGCAAGATATGCTATTGCGGTGAACCCCAGGAGGGGGATGATCACCACGGAAGGTCTGAGCATGTGTTTGGATTTGGCGGGAAACGAGTTTGTAATGGCGCAGATGAACATTTCTTTCCTGGTGATTTTTCCTTCAGCGTGGGCTGTCGCAATCATGCTGCCGGCCGCATTGTTTGAAAAAAAGGCGGTGGCGAAGGAAACTCCGCAAAGTCCGGGCAGGCGGCTGAACCTGAGGATAGGTCTTGTTAGGAGTGATATGAAACCTGTCCAGTTCCTGCTTTCAAGGACATTGGCGGCAAATGCGCCTGTTGCCACGGCAAGAAGTATCCATGCCGAGGATTGGAGTATTGCGCTCAATGTGAATTCGTGTCCATGCATGAGTTTTCGCTTTTTGAGTAATGCGGGCTTTTTCACCCCGCCGGATTACTGGGGCAGCCTGCAATTTCTTTCTCTGACTTCCTCGCCTCATATAAACCACAGGCTAAAGCCTGTGCTACTTTTTTATTATGAACAGCGACAGGTATTCTTCCGGTGCTTTCCCTGCAAGTTCTATATCGGATGTGACGAGTTCTCCGGCAAGGCATAATTTTGATGCGAATATGGCCTTGCCTTTGCTCTTTATGATGTGTTCAACTATCTTTTTCTTTGTCCTGTAGCTTTTCATCAGGACAACAGTGTCCGAGGGATAATTTCCCAGTTCTTCCAGGATTTCCATCTTGAAGGACGGGATTACAGTTAAGGTTTCCCGGTCTTCGACCAGCGGGATCTGGGATTTTGCCGCAGCCGTCTGGAATGAAGTTATTCCGGAAATGATTTCCGATTTCAGATCCGGAATGATTTTCCGCAGTTCTGCCAGCAGGTAGGAGCATGTGCTGTAAATCATCGGATCACCGATGGTGACGAATGCGCAGTCATATCCGCCGAGGAGCTTTTCCGCGACAATTCCCGCATTCCTCTCCCAGGCGCTGTTTTTTGTTTTCTTGTCATTGACCATGGGAAATACAAGAGACAGGAACTGCGTAGATTTGGAATAGTACAGTTTGGCGATTTTTCCTGCGATGCTTTCCTTTTCAGCTGCGGACGTGGCCTCAAAGACGTATTTGACTTTTTTTAGGGCTTTTACGGCTTTTACGGTAACAAGATCCGGATCACCCGGGCCTACGCCGATCCCGTAGAAAATGCCCTGTTTTTTTGATTTTACGCTCATATCGATAATACCTTGAGGTAATTGCAAAACTAGGAATTCAGGAGTCATCCGCCGCGGCGGACAGGAGACAGAATTGAATTTGAACTCAAATTCGGTTTTTTTCTGAATCCTGACTTCTGAATCCTGACTACTTTTGAAATCAGCTCACCTATTGATTTATTGTTTCGTGCTTCATGATTCGTGCTTCGGATTTATT
>JBAZRS010000648.1:0-3241 GCA_041662825.1 Victivallales bacterium
CGAGTGGAGGATTTCATCAGGGGTAAACTCAAGGACACAAGATCGTCGAAGCATTTCGGCGTTTATGACAATTGCGGCAAGCGGCTTGTCGGAACCGTCACCCTCCCCTCAATCAAATGGAACCATCTTTCGTCCGACCTGTCTTTCGTAATCGGCCATCCGGATGCGCAGGGGAAAGGATATGCGACGGAGGCGGTGCACGGCGTGGTCTATTACTGTTTCAGGCACTGCGGTCTCGTCAAACTCTGGGCGGGATATTACGGCGGGCATACCGGTTCGGCGAAAGTGCTGGAGAAAAACGGGTTCAGGGAGGAAGGAAGGCTGGTGAAGGAGCTTGTTGACTACAGGGGCAAAAGGGTTGACCATGTGCTGGTCGGACTTCTGTCTGAAGATTTCGTCCCCAATGAGAAACTTCTTGGCGGTTTACCTGAATGACCAATTCGGCAAATACAGGCGGGAGGCTTTTCCCTTTGGACATAGCCGGAGTAATGGATACAGGCGTTGATGAATGGTTTGCCTCGTATTCAGAACCCGTTTCATCGGCGTTCTATTATGCGAGCCGTGAAAAGCTGACCTGGTGTTTTTCGGAAAGCATGCCTGATGCCGCCGCAAATCCGGATCTCCATCAGATATGGCTGGCAAACTACAAGATCGTCCTGTCTTTGTCCGACTACTATTTCAAACACTCCATGCTTGATGCGGCCAGGAAGAAAGGATATGCGGGCCTGGCGTCCGCGGCAAGAATGGATTTCGGCAGCGCTGAAAAAGAGTACAAGAAAGCGATACTGAGAAACATACGGATACAGAGGCGCCCCTTCCCGAGAAACCTGATTGACAGATACAGGTTCATACGGCAGAACAGATTCGACCTGAGATCATTGTGTTCTGGATTCAACGACCGCCGAAGGAACTACATCATAGGGGACAAGGACAGGGCCGAGATCAAGTTTTTCCTTGATGAGAACGGGATCGACCCCTATTTCATCAATCCGACCCTGTTTATAAGGGGCGACGGCAGAAAATTGACAGACGTACAGGCGGGTGAGATCAGATCGCTTGTCGACTCTTTCTTCGCCAGGATCTTTGATTCTGTGCCAGAGTCGAAAGCGATCTTCGACGGATCAGTGCAAGAGACGATTCTAGACATTATCACGGACAAGTACAGGCATTACCTCTCTTTCGTCGAAACCCTTTCCAAATACAGCATCTCCGGCAGGGATCTCATAGTGTGTCCATACGGCAACATACTTTTCAGGATTTTCTGTTGCGCATGGAGGAGGAACGGCGGGACTGTCACAGGATTCAGCCACGGCAACGTATATTCATACACCTACACGCCCGGCGACATAAACAACGGCTCGCAACTGGTGCTGGACAGGTACATCACCTCATCGAAAGGCGAGATCAGGCTTGTGGAGGATGCAAGGAAGGATTTCAGTAACGGGCTTGAATCCAGGACCGCGGTGGAAACATACAGGAAATCTTTTTACAGGGCCGTATCCGGCTCGATTCGAAACGGGCCCGCCGTACAGTCAGTTAAAAAGGTCATGGTGATAGGGTTCCCCTACTCGTTCGACATACATAACAACCTCTTGTCGCTCCATCTTGAAATGTCCATTGTCAAGACTCTCAGGGGGGCGGGATTTCAAGTGCTGTACAAGGCCCATCCGGATTCACTTGCTGAAACGGCCGTTTTTTTCAGGGACATAGCAGATTCCGTCATATCCGAGGGATTCGAGACTGTGTACAACATGGCCGACTGCGTCCTGTTTCCCGTACATCATTCCACGACTTTCGGGTTTGCGCTGATAACCGACCGCCCGATAGTAATCATGGAGAATCCCCTCCTCGCAGACTGGCATCCGGATGTAGCCGGCCTCATCAGGAAGAGATGTTCCTGCGTCAAACTTAGGTTCAACGAAAGATCCCTGCTCTCGTTCGGCGGTGAAGAACTCATCATTCGCATTCTGAACTTAGGGAATAACGACACATGAAAAAAACTATTGAATCCGATTCCGCAGACATGTACGCGCTGCTGAAACAACTCTTTCCCCTATGCAGGAGCATCACCGGCGACGGCGTCCGCGAGAGTCTGCGGATAATCGGCAGCCGCATACCGCTGCGCATCACGGAAGTCCCGAGCGGAACACCCTGTTTCGACTGGGCTGTGCCGGACGAATGGAACATCAGTTCCGCATCGATTACGGGCCCAAAGGGCGGGAAAATTGCGGATTTCGCAGACAGCAACCTGCATGTGCTGAATTACAGCGAGCCTTTTTCGGGCACGCTTGATCTCGAGGAGCTCAAGCCGCATCTGTACAGCATCCCGTCCCAGCCGGATGTGATTCCGTACAGGACGTCATATTACAGGAGGCAATGGGGATTCTGCCTGAGGCACAGGGATCTCATCAAGCTGAAAAAGGGCAAGTACAAGGTTGAAATCAAGTCATCCCTGAAGCCCGGTTCCCTGGCTTTCGCAGACGCAGTCATTCCCGGGAGGACAAAGAAGGAGATCATAATCTCTTCATACCTCTGCCACCCCTCGCTCGCGAACGATTCGATCTCCGGCGTGGCCGTCGCCACTCACCTTTACAAATATCTGAAGGCGAGGAAGGGCAACCATTACAGCTACCGGTTCATTTTCGTGCCGGAGACGATCGGTGCAATCGCTTACCTCAAGATTCACAAGACGCAATTTCTGAAAAACGTTTATGGCGGTTTCGTGCTGACCTGCCTCGGTGATTCAGGTCCTTTCAATTACAAAAAGACCAGACAGGGCGACCATGCCCTGGACAGGATATGCGCCAACGTCCTGAAGCATTCAGGTCATCCGTACAGGCTCAGGGAGTTCTGGCTTCCGGGAAGCGACGAGAGGCAATATTCCTCGCCCGGATTCAATATCCCGGTCGGTTCCCTCATGAGATCCGTCTATGGGGAATTCAAGGAATACCACACGTCCGCCGACAACCTGGATTTCGTGAAGGAAAAGCCACTCGGAGAATCGCTCGGGATGTACAAGGCCGTAATCGAAGCTGTCGAAAGCGATTTCCGCTATGTCAACCTCAACCCCTTCTGCGAGCTGCATCTGTCGAAGCACGGCCTGGACAGCAATCCCCTGAAGAAGGATGATCCGATGTATATCAGGAAGATACTGACTCTTCTGAATTTCTCGGACGGGCGGCATTCCCTCTGCGAAATAGCCGACGGCCTGGACCTGCCAATCGCCGAACTTGCAGGACTC
>JBAZRS010000649.1:0-3238 GCA_041662825.1 Victivallales bacterium
GTCGCTGATTGTCCTGATCCTTACAGTTTATCTTTTCAAGGTCATGCCTAAAATACTTCTTCCGGACGAGGATCAGGGGCTCATTTTCGGACAATCAGAGGGTGTTCAGGGGATATCGTTCGAATCAATGAAGGAACACCAGGAGGCGGGTGCCGAACTTGTCCAGCGGGAGCCCGGCATCGAGCGATTCATGTCCCGGGCCGGCGGCAGCGGCGCCATGGGCGGAGGCGGCAACAGCAACGGGATGTTTGTCATAAGGATGAAACCCAAGGCTGAAAGGGAAAATACGGCCATGCAGACTGTCCAGAGCCTCCGACCCAAGCTCTCCCAGATCCCGGGATACCGCGTATTCCTGCAGGTCCCGAGCAAGATCATGGTCGGCAGACCGTCCAAGGGGCAATATCAGTATACGCTTGTCGGATTTGACACCGATGAGCTTTACCGGTTTGCAGCCGATGCGGAACGCGAGTTTGCATCGGTGCCGGGTCTGCAGGACGTGTCAAGCGACCTCCTGATTTCAAATCCGCAGCTGAACCTGGACATCGACCGCGACAAGATTTCAACTTTGAAAATAACCGCCGCACAGGTTGAGGAAACCCTTTACAGCGCCTTCGGGCCGAGGCAGATTTCAACCATCTACGCCCCGGACAACCAGTATAAGGTCCTCCTTGAGCTTATGCCTGAATATCAGCTTGATCCGGATTCTTTGACCATGCTTTATGTCCGTTCAGGAACAAACCAGCTTGTCCCCCTCAGCGACATTGTGAAAGTGACGCAGGAGCCGGGGCCTACAAGCATAAATCATACGGGACAGCTTCTTTCAGTCACCATCTCTTTCAACCTCAGGCCGGGAACCGCATTGAACCAGGTCATGACCCAGATAGAGGAAAGGCTGAATCCGGGAATGCCCGGCTCAGTGAGCGCGAGTTTTCAGGGGACGGCAAAGGTTTTCATAGACTCCTTCAAGGGTATGCAATGGCTGTTGATAATAACAATTGTCATCATTTACCTGATACTTGGAATACTGTACGAGGATTTCTTCCATCCGATAACGATTCTCACAGCCCTCCCGTTTGCCGGTTTCGGGGCCCTGGTCATACTTTTGATTTTCAATATGCCCCTTTCCCTTTACGCCTATGTCGGAATCATAATGCTTGTCGGTATTGTCAAGAAAAACGGGATCATGATGATTGACTTTGCGATCAGCGCGAGAAGGAATGAAGGCAAGTCGGTGGAAGATGCGATCGTGGAGGCATGCATAATAAGGTTCCGCCCCATCATGATGACGACTGTGACCACTCTTGTGACAGGCATCCCCATCGCAGTCGGGTTAGGTGCCGGCGGAGAGGAGCGCCAGCCCCTCGGCCTTGCCGTAGTCGGAGGCTTGGTTTTCTCACAGATGCTCACACTCTATGTGACTCCCGTCTTCTACGTCTGGATGGAGAAGCTTCTTAAGAGATAATTTTTCCCTGCGGGAAAAATTAATAACGAATCATCCTCCAATCTTCGAAAGAAGATGTGCTGCGAAGAGTATTGCATAAAACCAGCCTGTGTAAAGCGCTGTGATTCCAAACGAATAAAGAAGTGTCTTTGCGAAATCCGCACGGCATCTTCTGCCTTTCACCACAATGATCCGCAATGATTTTTCATAAAGGAAGAAGAGGGGAATCATGATGATTGCGAATGTCGCAATCGCCGTATTTATCCCGATCCAGAGCAATGCCGCCAATGCGATTACAAGAAGAGAGGAAATTATGAAGTCAAGCAATATGCCGAGGAGAAATCCTATTAACCCGGCTTCGGCACCGGCCATCGTAAACATTCCGCCGCTGTAGATGGCGATGTCGGCCGGGCTAAATTCATTCAAGTTCGGATCTGCCCAGCTGATAGTGATTTTCTCATTCTTGTTGAAAGCGACCCCATGGTAAAGCATTACGCTGAGAAATAGGAATATCAGGAATGATACGAGTCCAGTGATTATTTCCAGCTCAACATAGAGCGATTTTTTCATTAACAGGAAAATGAAGAGACTGATTATGGCAGCCAGAGATAAAAACACGTAGAATGTCAGAACCGGACTCCATCTAGGCTTCTTCATCATGGCGTTCTCCTGCTTGTAGCAGTGCGATACATCGCACGTTCTTTCCATCGGAAGCTTCCATTTTCTCAGTCGGTTATATTTTGTAACCGGCTCATTTCATTTTATCGATGGTTTTCCGGATTATGTTTTTCTGCTCATCCGTGTCTGAGTATTCCAATGCCAGTTGATAACAGGCCATAGCCTCGGTTCTTTTGCCTTGCAGCCTGCGGCTTTCCCCGAGCTGGTAATTGTAGTTGACCTTGCTTTTCCTGTTCTCGGGTTCGGGTATTCCGAGCAGGACCTTTTCCGCCTCCTCCGGTTTTCCCGTGCCCATGAGGGCGGATGCATAGTTGATCGACACCGGCAAACTGTCGGGGCTTGATTCGTAAAACCCCCTGAGGATTTTTTCCGCTTCTGCAAATTCGGAATTCTTCATGAGATGACTGGCAAGGTTGAGCGTCGCAGAAAGCGTGGGGTTGAGCTTGTACGCTATCCTGTAACTCGCATCGATCTCCCTCCTGTCGTATCCTCCCGCAGCCTCCATCGCGTTGCCGTATGCCACAAAATCCTCTGCCCGTTCAATTGGCTTTGGAGAAGCAGCAATAAATAAAAGTGAATATCCGGCGACAAGGGCGAGGGCAATCGGAGTCAGGTATTTTTTTCCGCTCGGCATCAGGTTTTTGATTATGAATGTAACCGCGAATGCGGCAAAAACGCAGAAGACGGGAAGAAGAACCAGCTTATACCGTCCAAGCGGAATGAACAATGTCATGGGAAGCGCAAATGCGATAAAATATAAGAAGAGAATAAATGATTCCCGGAGTCTTGTCCCCCGCTTCAATATTACAATGATCATTCCAAGAGTGGCGAACGGAATCAGCAGGAGCGGGCCTATCATGTATTTGAGCGGGAAAAGCATCTCCTTTACAAAATAGTAATTGAGATTGTCCGGTATCTGGTTTGCGCTGAATATCGAAATGAACTTGCCCGCATAGTTCTTGCCTTTGTCGAAATATGAGGAATTGCCAGTTCCGGCGCTTTTGACAGGGAGAGAATGCCTGGTCAGGTTGGTCTCAAGGCCGGCCTTAATTGCATAGACACTGCTTGGAACCGCGGGTACGGGGGTGAAGCTTGAAACCCTGCCGAAATTAAAAATGG
>JBAZRS010000650.1:0-3222 GCA_041662825.1 Victivallales bacterium
AATATTTCATCCTGACACTCGGGCAGAACTCCGGGCATTACTGCTGTCCGAGCGGGGCATATGACCGGATCACCGGCATAAGTCCGAGCAAATGCGCCCGCCGCGACCTGGTTTCGGAACTGCATGATGTCCTCGCCCCTAACGGTATCCGGCTGATGGTCTATCTGCCTGCCGGTGCGCCGGAATTTGAACCTGTGGCAGTGAAAGAATTCGCTTGGACAAAGGGAGGTCGCTGTGCGGAGTTTCAGCGCAAGTGGGAGTCGGTGATCCGCGAATGGTCGCTGCGTTGGGGAAGCAAGGTCAGCGGCTGGTGGTTTGACGGATGCTATTTCAACGACGAGATGTACCGTCATCCAGATGAACCGAACTTCAAGAGTTTCGCCGCCGCAATCCGCGCCGGCAACCCCGAAAGCCTCATCGGATGGAACCCGGGTGTCAAATACCCTCCATACACGGTTGATACGAATGAGGACTATACTGCGGGCGAGGTCAACGAACCGCAGGAGGTTGACGCGCCGGGACGCTGGGTCAAGCAGGCGCAGTTTCACATACTCACCTACATCGGGAAAACCTGGGGGCAACTGCCGATCCGCTTTACGGCTGCCGAAGTCATAGGGCATACACTTTCCTTCACGGACTACGGTGGTGTAGTCACCTGGGATGTGCCGCTGACGTATGAGGGACTGATAAATCCAGATGCGTTCGCCATTCTCAAGGAAATAGGCAAGGCGGTCGATGCCACACGCGGCCGGCCAGACATGGAGCCTCAAAAAGTGGTCAGACCCTCGATATCTTTCCTTAATGTACCCTCGTTTGGAGAGACCGGAAAAAGTTGTGGACGCTTATGTCTTACCCTCAAAAACCGCTGGGACGAGAGAATCAGCGGAGAGATTGAACTAGCGGTGGAACCTGCGTGTTTCGCCCGGATAGAAGGGGCAGGCCGCATCGCTTATGATCTCGAACCGGGAGTTGAGGCCAGGGCTGAACTCGTTTTCACCCTGGGGGAAACGGTGTCGGCTGAGACTGGCGGCCGGATTGTTTTGACCCGTGGAGATGGGCGTAGACTTTCATATCGGTTGCCAAGGCGGGAACGCGTTGCGCTTCCACGCCTCGTCGGCCTTCCATCATTAGCTGAGATGGCTGATGCGATGAAGGAGGTTCCCTCGCGGATGATTGTTACTGAAGAGGGAAGAGGGCTTGCCGATGTCAAACTCGCCATAGCCGACGGACATCTGGCGGTTTTCTGCCGCATAGGTGACCAGATCATGCGTCAGGCTCCGGGAGTCTGGGACGGATCCTGCATGGAGATATTCGGAATCGCCAAGCAAGGCGAAAAGATAAATCAGCTTTTCCTTATTCCGGCGACAGCCAATCTTCCGGCGAAGGCTTTAAGACTAATTCCAGCCGAACATCATTCAAAGATCAAGATTGTCCCGGCTCCAGAACTGAAGTTCGAGTCATGGTCTGTTGCCGGAGGTTATAACTCTGCGGCTCTGATCCCGCTGGCGTGCTGGCTTAAGAGGCCGGCTCCTCCTGACAGCTTCTTTTTCGAGATCATCGTCAACACTGGTGTCGCTATGAACAGCTTTGGACGCGCCTCAATGTTCGGGAATATAAACGCATCATATCAAAGCGAAGGGTATGCTCTGGCATCTGTGATTTGAATTATTAGATTGCAAGTTTTTGTTCTCATAAACAATATGAGGCAATTTCAAAATTGCCTCAGGTGAGCTGATTTCTTAAGTTGGTGTTCACGGCTTTAGAGTGTTCTTTTCTTGGCAGTTTCATCATGATAAAACTGGCGTGTTTTTGACGCCAGACAGGCACACATTTGAAACTTGCTTTGGAAGTAGGTCGGGCTTCTTGCCCTGTCGGATGACAGGGTCAGCCCGACAAGATGGCGGCCAGGAATGACCGCCCTACTTAATCGTCGAAAGTTTCTTATTGATAAAACTGGCGCCGCGCCAGTCAAGCGCTGATCACCGATCACTGTTCACTCTTCACCCCCTCGGTAGGGTTTTCCCCCATGCCCCGGTAGGGTTTTTCCCCATGGTGAAGAGGTCTTGTGAAAGATATTCTCCCTTGTATAAGATGAAATGATTAATTGAAGGCTAAGGAATTTCAATATATGTATAAATTTTAATCGTTTATGTAATTAATTTGTCAATTTCCAATTGGCTTATATGAAAAATAATTCAAATTATTTTAAATTTCAGTATTGAAACTATAATTAATAGTGGTATAGTCGTACCTATTAACCAATATGGAGAGAGACATGAGTAGCATTTTAAAGATTACTGAAGCTTCTTCACTGGCCTTGCATTCATCTGTGATTTTCGCAAGGGAAAAGGACAGGATGGTGTCTGCAAAGGAAATATCGAAAGAGTTGAATGTGTCGTGCGACCATCTATCGAAAGTTCTCCAGAGACTTGGAAAAATGGGAATTGTCAAATCCCTCAGGGGCCCTGACGGAGGCTTTAAGCTTACAAGGAATCCCTCGGAAATAAAGCTGATGGAAATCTATGAAGCCATTGAAGGGCGTTTCAATTATCAGAATTGTTTGCTTGGCAAAACTGTCTGTAAATCAAGTAAGTGTGTTCTTGGCAAGCTGAGCGAAAGAATAAACAAAGATGTTTTCGATTACTTTATGAATACCACTGTGGCGGACCTTTTATAAAAAAATAAGGAAAGAGTTTTAACATGAAAAGAAATATTGTAAATATAGATGAGAGCAAATGTGACGGGTGCGGGCTATGCGTAAGTGCCTGTGCGGAAGGCGCAATCCAACTTGTCAACGGCAAGGCAAAGCTTGTAAGTGACATATACTGCGACGGACTGGGCGCCTGTCTCGGCGAATGTCCTCGCGGCGCAATAACAATTGAAGAAAGAGACGCCCCAGCCTTTGATGTCAAAGCAGTTCATAAACACCTTGAAAAGCTCGTGGAGAAGCCAAAAAAGGAAAATCATCCCCATTCCGGCTGCCCCGGCATGGCAGTAATGTCTTTCAACAAGAATGATAAGAATTCAACCAAACCAGCACAGAAGATTGATTCCGAACTCACGCAATGGCCGGTTCAGATGCATCTTGTTCCGCCGGTGGCTCCCTACTGGGACAATGCAGACCTGCTGATCTGCGCTGATTGTGTTCCTTTTGCATATCCGAATTTTCATTCGGAACTACTCAAGGGGAAAAAGCTTATGATTGCATGTCCTAAGCTTGAT